>CAINNT010000119.1 GCA_903851225.1 uncultured Chloroflexota bacterium | reverse complement strand
GTGCGGAAGTGGCTCAGTTGGTAGAGCATCACATTGCCAATGTGAAGGTCGCGGGTTCGAGTCCCGTCTTCCGCTCCACTCCCTCCTTTGGGGACTCGAGGGGTCGTTGCCCCTTCGTCTAGTGGTAGGACAGCGGACTTTGGATCCGTGAACCGAGGTTCGAATCCTCGAGGGGCAGCCAGCACATACAAGGCGACGTACCCAAGTGGTCTAAGGGGGGGGTCTGCAAAACCCCTATTCGCCGGTTCGAATCCGGCCGTCGCCTCCAGCCGCTTCGCATTGAAGCGCCCCGCGCCCCCTGCTACACTCACAGCTGCCTTTCGGCTCCGGCCCACTACGCAAGTTGCGTAGGGCGCACCGGGGCGAATCCATAGGAAGGAGTGGCCAATGCGCCGCTATGAGCTCATGCTGATTCTCCGTCCCGACGTGACGGAAGAGCGCACGAAGGCGATCTTCGAGCGCACCACCCGCTCCATCACCGAGCAGGGCGGAACGATTCTCAAGGACGTGGCCTGGGGCCGCCGCCGCATGGCCTATGAGATCGATCACGCCAAGGACGGCATCTATCAGATCTATGTGTTTGAAGTTGCCGCTTCGGCGATCGCCGAGATTGAGCGCGTCCTCCTCATCACCGAAGAGGTGCTTCGCCATCTGGTGATCCGCGACGAGCGAAAGGGCGCCGCAGCGCTCCGCGACTTCAATCTTGACGGAGGCGCACCCGCCCGACTCGAGCTCGACGCCGATGACACGGAAGGCGAAATCGCCGCAGCCGCCGCCGCAGCCGCTGCAGCGGACGGGGAGTAGCCCATGTCGTTTGCGAAGATCAGCATCATCGGCAACCTCGGGGTCGACCCGGAGTTGAAGTACACCGCTGACGGCAAGCCGCGCCTTGAAATGCGCGTTGCCACAAATGAGCGTCGCAAGTCTGCCGGCGGCGATTGGGAAGACAAGACCACCTGGTATCGAGTCATCATGTTTGGCGAGCGATCGGTAAAGCTTGCTGAATGGCTGCGCAAGGGTCGGAAGGTGTATGCCGAGGGCCGGTTGCAGGTTGACCTGTATGACTCAAAAGAGGGGGAGAAACGCGTCGCCCTCGACATCATTGCCAGCGAGGTTGTCGTTGTTGACCGGAATCCGGATGCTGATCCAAGCGCGCCGCGTGCGTCGCGATCGACAGCACCGAGCCAAGGTGCTCCAGACGAGAGCAACCAGTCGGTGCCGAGCGATCTCGACGACCTACCGTTCTAAACCATCCACCAACATTTGAGAGGAGCGCACCATGCCTGAGGCACCAAAGCGATTCAAGAAGCGTGATGACAAGTTCGGAGCAGGGCGACGACGTCGCGCCTGTTCGTTCTGCAGTGACAAGCAGGGGTATATCGATTACAAGGAGATCAATCGTCTCCGCCGCTACCTATCTGACCGGGCCAAGATTGAGCCACGACGGAAGACCGGCACCTGCGCCCAGCACCAGCGTGAAGTGACGGCCGCGCTCAAGCGCGCACGTCAGATGGCGCTCTTGCCGTACGCGCCGCAACACCAGGGCTGAGTTAGGTAGCCTCCCGCACCATGTCACCGAGCACGAGCGGCGAGTTTGACGGAGTCATCGCCTATGTAGAGGGTGAGTTCCGCCCGCTTGTCGATGCAAAGGTGAGTGTCATGACGCACGCGTTTCTCTACGGCACGGCCACCTTCGAAGGGATACGCGCCTACTGGAACGCCGACGAGCAACAGCTCTACGCGCTCAAGGTTGACGAGCACCTGGAGCGGCTCCGCTCCAGCTGCAAGATCATGCTCATGGACCCGCTCCCGGACGTGCCAACGTTAAAGGGGATCGTGGTCGAGCTCCTCAAGCGAAATGCCTTCAAGGAGGATGCCTACATACGGCCCAGCGTCTACAAGAGCTCCAAGGCGATCGGGGTCAAGCTGCACGGGCTGGAGAACGACCTCTATGTCATCTCCGTTCCGTTCGGGGATTACATCGACACCGCGACGGGGATCCGGTGTGCAACCGTCGCCACGCGCCGCACCTCTGACCTGGCAATCCCGGCACGCGCCAAGGTCGTTGGGAACTACGTCAACAGCGCCTTCTCCAAGAGCGAGGCGGGTCTAAACGGGTTTGATGAGGCGATCGTGCTCACCGAGGCGGGGAAGGTCTCCGAAGGCTCTGCCGAGAACCTCTTCATGGTTCGGGGCGGGAAGCTCATCACCCCTGGGGTCAACGACGACATCCTCGAAGGGATCACACGAGCGGGGATTATCGAGATTGCCGCCGAGCTCGGTATCCCGGTGGCGGAACGCCAGATTGATCGGAGCGAGCTCTACATTGCCGATGAGATCTTCCTTGTCGGTACCGGTGCGCAGGTGTCGCCGGTCATCGAAGTTGATCACCGTTCCGTGGGCTCCGGAACGGTTGGCGACGTAACCAAGCGAATCCAGAGCCGCTACTTCGATGCCGTTCGCGGCAAGGTGCCGGCGTACAGGCACTGGCTCACGCCGATCTACTGATCCCGTCAGCGGGCCCTACGGGGTGACCGTCGGAACATCAGCACCGGTGATGATCTGAACATCGACAGTAACGGTTGCGTCGTCTATCAAGGTTGGCTTGAGGCCGAGGAGCTTCTCAAGAAGGGCAAGCGAAACGGGCATTCTCTGCTCAGCTCCGTTGTAGACAATGAATCTCGTCGTCAAAAGTCCGATCTCGCCCGGTGTGATCGTTGTTGGCGCTGATGCGTCGAGACCCGCGCGGCTGAGCGCCGTAGCAAGAACGCCCGCCTCGCCCTTTCGCCCGGTTCCGTTGAGCACCCAGATCCGAGCCGCCTCTCGGGCGATGGCGTCAGCTTCACGCTCCTCTTTCGTAGGTTGCGCGCTGAATGCCTGCAGGACCGCTGCACGAATCTTGGCCACGTCGGGGGTGATGATGTAGCCGCGGCTGTCGGAGCCAACGGTCTGGTATGTGGGCGGGGTAAAGACGACGCTGCGAATGCTGCCGGAGTCAATCTGCGCGATCAAATCGAGGAGGAGGGGCAGATCCTGCTGCGGGAAGTCGCTCTTGAGCGAATCCTTCAGCGCCGCCGCGAGGGAGGGCAGGTTTCGGGTAATCGCCGCCATATCACTTTGTGCTCGGATCGCTGAGATCACTTGTTGCTGCCGAGCGGCTCGATCGAAGTCAGAGCTCCCGTGTCGTGATCGAGCGAAGATCAGCGCCTCCGCGCCATCCATGGCGTGCACGCCGGCAAGGATGTGAATCCTCGCGTACTTGCCTCCGCCAATCGGGTAGGAGTCGTCAGCCACAGGATTTCGAGCCGCTATTTGCACCCCGTCGAGAGCATCCACGATCTCTTGGAACCCGGTGAAATTCACCATGAGCGAGTAATCGATCGTCATGCCGTAGAAGTTGCCGAGCATCTCGCGCAAGGCTGGCATCGGGCCGTCAGGGAATACCTCGGGATGTCGGCTTGCCGAGGCGTAATACGAGTTGATCTTGTTGCCGTAGGTTGTCCCGTACAGTCGCTGTGCGCTCTCTGGAACTGGAAAGTCCACCGTGTCTCGGGGGATGCTGAACATTGTGACCGTGCCATTCACAGGGTCGACGCTTGCAACGATGAGCGTGTCGGTGTTGAAAGAGGTGCTATCTCCCCGTTGGTCGATGCCGACGAGCAGCACGTTCAGGCGCTCCTTGCCGTCCCAGCGCGGCGCAGGGGTCTCCCCAGGTTTCACGGTGCCGGTAGAGAAGATTCCTCCAACAAGTTCCGACGCAGTGGCGACGTATCCGCTCAGGATCAGATGCAACGAGAGCGAGACAACCAGCGAGAGGGAGAGGCCCGCCAGCGAGGCGCCGATTGCGCGAGTCCCGCTATCGCGTCGCAGGGCCCCACGCCAAGCGTCGACTGCTGCGATCCCGCGCCATGCCGCTAGCAGGATGTTGAGGATGCCCGCCGCACTGAGTCCCAACGGGGTGATCAGGAGCCCTACGAGCCCCGGCAGGCCATCAGCGACCAGGATGCCTCCTACCAGCGCGAGGATGAGGATTGGGGGCGCGAGGAAGAGGAGGGCCGCTCGCCACCGCCGCTCATAGAGTTGCCCGAACCCAGGAACCACGAGCGAAAAGACAGCTGCCGCGAAGGCTGAGCGCCGTGGAGCCTCAGTTGGTTGGGCCATAGAGGAAACCATACCGCCTCGCGGGGAAGCGAGGTGCCCCCGTTTGCCATGTCGGGGGTGGCGTGGCACGCTCCTCTCAATGTTCAACCCAGTTGATTCGAAGCCAGACCTGATCAGCCTGGAGCACCAGATGCTGGCGCGTTGGCGCGCCGATGGAACCTTTGCGCGTCTGCGCGCACAGACGACTGGCGGGGAGCCCTGGTCATTCCTCGATGGCCCCATCACGGCGAACAACCCAATGGGAGTGCACCATGCCTGGGGTCGCACCTATAAAGACCTCTTCCAGCGCTTCCGCGCCGCTCTCGGTCACGAGCTTCGCTGGCAGCAAGGGTTCGACTGCCAGGGCCTTTGGGTTGAGGTGAACGTCGAAAAAGAGTTGGGCTTTACCTCCAAGCGACAGATCGAGGAGCGGGGCCTCGCAGAGTTCATTCGGCTCTGCAAGCAGCGGGTACTTACCTATGCCGCACGGCAGACCGAACAATCGATACGACTTGGCATGTGGATGGACTGGAACTCGCCGGAGGATCTCCTTCGCCTGCGCGATGCGCTTGCCAATGCGCCTGAGCGAGAGATTGAAATCGTCGGTGCCGCTGGGGTGGTGCGTGCCACACCAGAGAAGCTCATCGGGCAGCTCGGCTCCCCCGAGATCGGTGGCTCGTACTTCACCTTCTCCGATGAGAACAACGATCTGATCTGGAGCTTCCTCGCCGAATGCAACCGTCGCGGTTGGCTCTACAAGGGGAGCGACAGCATGCCGTGGTGCACACGATGCGGCACCGGTATCAGCCAACACGAAATGACCGAAGGGTATGCCGATCGCGATGATCCTTCGGCGTATTTCGGGTTTCCACTCGTTGATCGACCGGGTGAAGAGCTGTTGGCCTGGACAACCACTCCGTGGACGATTCCCGCCAACGTTGCTGCTGCGGTGAGCCCAACACTGACATACGAGCTGGTGGAATTTGACGGACGCAAACTGTGGATCGGCGCCACTCGACGCGTCGCTGCGCTCGGTGGCGGTGCACCTCGAGCCAAGGTGCTCGAATCAAGACTGGGGAGTGAGTTGATCGGTTGGCGCTATCGCGCCACGTTTGATGCGGCCCCTGCTGTAGCTGAGGCGCTCGGTGCCGGTGGTGCCGCGCACCGAGTCATCTCGTGGAGTGATGTTGGCGCCGAGGAGGGGACGAGTATCGTTCACATTGCCCCGGCATGCGGCAGCGAAGACCACGCGCTCTGCGTGACTGAAGGGCTGCCGATGATTGCGCCGATCGACGAGAGCGGCACCTATCTACCGGGCTTCGACGAACTGAGTGGGCAGGATTGGCTCGCCGTCAGTGATCTCGTCTTTGCGGCACTTGAGCGGAGCGGAAGCCTCCTCCGCCGGGAGAAGATCACTCACCGATACCCGCACTGCTGGCGCTGCGCCACGCCACTCGCCTTCCGACTCGTGGATGAGTGGTTCATCAGCATGGGTGCCACCTACGAGAAGCCGCGTGAGCAGCTGAGTGCCGAGGAGAAGGCAGCGAGCCTTCGCTACCAGATCATGGATGTCGTTGACAACATCTCGTGGTTGCCGGCGTTTGGCCACGATCGAGAACTTGATTGGTTGCGCAACATGAGTGATTGGATGATCTCGAAAAAGCGTTACTGGGGCCTTGCGCTGCCAATCTATGAATGTGGTGGTTGTGGTTCTGTTGAGGTACTCGGATCTCGAGATGAGCTTGAGCGACGCGCCGTTTCTGGTTTGGACGCCATGAAGGGGCACAGCCCACATCGCCCGTACATCGACGAGGTTCGCATCGCGTGCGCCAAGTGTGGTGAGCCGGTACAGCGGATCCCCGATGTGGGAAATCCGTGGCTCGATGCGGGCATCGTCTCGCTCTCTACGATGCGGTATCGAAGCGATCCGGAGTACTGGAAGCGCTGGTTCCCCGCCGATCTGATTACGGAGAGCTTCCCCGGCCAGTTCAGAAACTGGTTCTACTCGCTGCTCGCCATGTCGACGGTCATGGTCGGGAGCGAGCCAACCAAGACGGTGTTCGGATACGGCCTCGTCTTTGCGGAGGACGGCCGCCAGATGCACAAGAGCTGGGGCAACTCCATCGAATTTGATGAGGCGGCCGATCGCATGGGTGCCGATGTCATGCGCTGGCTCTTTGCCGGGTCGCGCCCCGAGGAGAATGTGCACTTCGGCTGGAGCGGCGCCGATGAGGCGCGCCGCAAGCTCCTGGTCCTTTGGAATGTTTACGCCTTTCATATCGGTTACGCCAACGGTGCGGGCTGGAGACCCGGCGACACGGTGCGCCAAGTTGCCGAGAGGGGCGCGATGGATCGATGGATCCTGAGCCGCACGGCCGATCTCGTGGCTACCGTCGAAGGTGCACTTCGGGTCTACGACGCGCAGTCGGCTGTCGCCCGATTGGAGCAGGGGATTGACGAGCTCTCCACCTGGTACCTCCGCCGATCGCGCGACCGCTTCGACCTATCAGCGAAGGAGACGGATCGAAACGATGCCTTTGCCACCCTGCATGAGTCGCTGCTGACGTTGCTGCAGGCCGCTGCGCCGATCGCACCGATGCTCACCGATGCCATGTATACGAACCTTGTTGCCGACGGTGCGAAGGGGAGCATTCACCTGCAGCGGTGGCCAGCGGCACGAGTGGCGGGCTGGCGGGATCTCGCCCTGGAGGATGCAATGAGTCGGGTGATCCGTGCCGCGGAGTTAGGGCGCTCGGTGCGCAGTGCCGCTGGTATTCGCACACGTCAGCCGCTTGCGCTCGCCCGCGTTGTCTTTGCCGGCGATACGCCCACTGCGGAACTGCTTGCGATCCTTGCAGACGAGCTGAACGTCAAGCGAGTGGAGCCAGCCAGTGATGCCTCTGGGCTCTTCGAGCGAAAGGTGAAGGTGCTCTTGCCGAAGGTAGGCAAGCGACTCGGCGGGAAGCTGCAGGCGGTGCTCGCCGCAGCGCGCGCTGGCAGCGTGGAGTTCCTACCTGGCGGCTCCGTTCGGATCGAGGGGATGGAGTTTGCGCCGGACGAGATAGAGATACAAGCGATCCCACGTGAGGGCGGTTTTGTGGCTGAATCAGAGGGCCTAGTTGTAGAGCTTGAGACCGCCCTGACGCCAGAACTGATTGCGGAGGGCGATCTCCGCGAACTCTCTCGCGCCGTGCAAGACCTGCGAAAGCGAGCTGGGCTGCAGATGGGGGATCCGATCAGCCTCTACCTCTCAGACTCGGCAAGGTCGCTTTTGCCATACAAAGAGTCGCTCAAGCAGAGTGTTGGCGCTCGCTCGGTTGACTTTGGCACCACCTTTGAGGGCGAAGCCGATGAAATTGAGCTCTCGTTTGGAGTTACGCAGTTCTCCTTCCGCCGGTCACCCGGATGAGGAGAGTCGCGATCGGGCTGCTTGCACTGGGAGTGATTGCGATTGACCGAGGTTCAAAATTGCTCGTAGATGGCATGGATCTGGCGGCGCCACAGCAGGTGCTTGGATCGATCGTTCAGATAATCCGCGGCGAGAATCGCGGCGGACTCTTTGGCATCGTGCAGGGGAGCGCTCCGATTCTTGCCGTGCTCAGCATCGGAGTGATCGTTGCGCTGGTGCTCTATCACGAGCGCGAACAAACTCACCGAATCACTCCGCTGACAGTTGGGGTTGGACTTCTTGTCGGAGGAGCGGTTGGCAACCTGATTGACCGCCTCGCATTCGGCTACGTACTCGATTTTATCGACATCGGACTCGGCGATCTCCGATTCTGGACCTTCAATATCGCCGACGCTGCCATCAGCTTCGGAATCCTGATCGTGCTCGTAGATACTCTGTGGCAGTCTCGCAGCACGGTGCGCCATGAGTGAGGCGCGGGAGCTCGATCTACCGATTCCTCCAGAGGCGGCACGACAGCGTGCGGATCGGTTCGTTGCTGACCGCAGCGGTCTATCACGCTCCTTTGTCCAGCGTCTCATCTCCGAGGGGCATCTCACCATGGACGGACTGGTAGTTCGTGCCAGCGCCACGCTGATACCTGGGCAGACGCTCCACCTTGTGATACCTCCAGTGAGCGAGGCCACGTTAGTTGCCGAGGACATCCCCCTTACGGTGGTATACGAAGATGAAGACATTGTTGTCGTGGACAAGCCCGCTGGTCTCGTGGTCCATCCAGCCCCGGGACATGCGACTGGAACTCTCGTGAATGCGTTGCTTCATCATGTGGATGAGCTGCCGGGAATCGCTGGGGTTGCGCGCCCCGGACTCGTCCATCGTCTGGATAAAGACACCAGCGGACTACTAATAGTGGCAAAGGGCGACGTTGCACAACTGAGTCTGATGGCGCAACTGAAGGCGCGGCGTATCAAGAAGACGTACCTGGCCTTGGTGCAGGGTTCAGTTGCGGCAGAGATAGGCCGCATCGAAGCCCCTATCGGGCGAGATCCGAACGAGCGCAAGCGAATGGCGGTCGTTGCCAGCGGTCGCGAAGCGACGACGGGATATCGCGTTCGAGAGCGTTTCCCAGGGTGGACGCTGCTCGAGGTGGACCTCATCACAGGTCGCACGCACCAGATTCGCGTGCACCTGACGGAGATTGGACATCCGATCGCTGGGGATCCAACCTACGGGAATGGCACGAGTCGACGTGGCCCCGATGCGACGACGCGGCTCTTTCTGCACGCCTGGAAGATCGCCTTTGCTCACCCTCGGGATGGGCGATTGATGCGACTTGAGGCAGAGCTCCCCGCTGATCTCCAGGCGCCGCTTGATGCGCTACGGTTGCTCTCCAACAGAGTGGAGGGGTGATGGAGCCACAGCGACTCGTCGGGGCACCAGGCGCTCAGGTGATCGTGATCTCTGGGCCGAGCGGCGTGGGGAAAGACACCATCATCAATGAGTTGCGTCGTCGGCCGGTGGGCCAAACCTTCCACTATGTCGTCACCTGTACCACCCGGCCTCCCCGTGCCGGCGAAATGGATGGCGTGCACTATCACTTTCACAGTCGCGATTCGTTTGACGCCCTCAACGCCACGGGAGAACTCCTGGAGTCGGCCACGGTTCACGATCGTTCCTATGGGACCCCACGCGAAGAGGTCCGCGGCGCGTTGTCAAGAGGGCAAGATGCGCTCTGCAAGATCGACGTCCAGGGAGCGCGAAGCATTCGAAAGGTCATCCCCGAAGCACTCCTCATCTTTGTCGCACCCCCATCCCCAGAGGCGCTTGCCGAACGCCTCGCCGGTCGTGGCACGGAGACGGCCGACGAGCTGGTGACCCGCGCGCGCAATGCGATTACGGAAATGGAACGTGCGCAGGAGTATGACTATTTGGTGCTGAACGAAACTGGCTATCCCGAGGAGGCCGCGGCTCAGGTCGAGAAGATTGTCCTCGCCGAGCGCGCGAAGCACCCGGAGCGTCGGATTTCGGTGTGATCGGGGGCGGCGAGCCTCACGCGACTGCCTCGATGTCGGTTGTTCGCGTCGCTGTTGATGTGCCCGGGGCGCCTGGTGATCGGCTGTATGACTACCGTGCGCTCGATCGAGCGCCGGTCAGTGTTGGTGATGGGGTGATCGTTCCATTTGGGGGGCGACGCGCGATTGGCATTGTGGTGGCGCTAGATCCCGTGGATCTGCCGCCCGCTGGGATCCTGCTCAAGCCTATTGAGGGACGGCTGGGATCCGCGCCGCTCGTCACTCCACTCTTCATGTCGCTGGCAGCGACCATCGCCACGCGATGGGTTGCACCGATGGCCGCCACAATACGATCCCTCCTGCCTCCGGGCATGTTGGATGCCGTGGTGCTCGAGGCTCGAAGAGTGGGGGAGCCGAGCGAAACCTCGTCGCGCATCGGACTCGGCGATACGTGGGTTGCTGTCGAGCGCCTCACGGGGGCACGTGGCAAGACGCGGGCGGCAACGCTAAAAACATTGCGTCAACTTGAGCACGTGGGCCAAGCGGAGCGTCGCTGGTCACTGGTCCGTCGTGGTGCGCAAAGTCTTGACGCCACCTTCGCCGCGCTGATCCCCGACGGTGCCGACGCAATCCTCCAGTCGATGCGTCTTGGCACTCGACAGGCTGCCGCAGCGGAGTTGCTGGCTGTGGCGGCGCGCAGCGGCGATCCCTGGATCGCTGCCAGTGAGCTTCCCGGCGGGCTCCCGACGGCACGCCGCCTTGCAGAGGCGGGCGTCGTACAGCTTGAGGTTCGACGGGTTCAGCGGCGTCATGCTGATCGCCGGAACACACCTGCTTCAGCGTTGGGAGTGAAGATCGCCTTGACCGACGTCCAACGTGAGATCGTGGATGCAGCTGTGAGCAGCGCTCGACCTGGACAAACGCTGCTCGTTGATGGCCCACCCGGCTCTGGAAAGAGTCGCGCCGCCGCTGAGGCGGCGATACGGTTCATTGCTGCCGGCCGTTCTGTGCTCTGGCTTGTGCCTGAGGCGGCGCATGTCTCGATCGCCGCCGACATGCTCACTTCGGCTGGTGCTACTCCAGAACTGATCCACTCCGGCCTCAGTGCAGGTGAGCGGCTTGACGCACATGACAGGCTTCTTGAGCCCGGACCGCACCTTGTCGTCGGCACACGGGTCGCACTTGGTGCACTGCGGGAAGAGGTCGGCCTCATCGTCGTGGACGAGGAGCACGAGAGTGCCTACAAATCCGACCGCACGCCGCGATTGCACGCACGAGATGCGGCGCGCGAGCTGGCACGCCTTGCCGGCGCGACGACGCTACTTCTCAGTGCTACCCCTGCAATAGAGTCGCTCGCTCGTGCCGAGATCGAGGGGTGGAAGCGCTTCACCCTATCGCGACGCACCACTGCCCCCCTCGTTGAGGTAATCGACCTGCGACAAGAGCTTGCCGATGGGTGGCGCGGCATGATGAGCCGTCCACTCATTGAGCGTCTATCGGCGTTGGATTGGGCGGGCGGATCACAGGCGCTGTTGATCATCAATCGTCGAGGGTTGGCCTCCGCTCTGCTCTGTCGCGATTGCGGCGCCGCACAATCGTGTCCATCGTGTGAGCGCCCACTGGTGTTGCATAGTGCCGGCTCGCTGCTGCGCTGCCACGGCTGTGGCCTTGCAGCGGAGCCGCTCACTCGTTGCCCGTCATGCGGTGGGGCGCGCATCAGGGCGTTGGGCGGTGGGACCGAGCGCCTCGAGGCCGAGGTGCGCGCGTTGCTTCCCGAGCTGATCGTCGATCGACTCGACACAGATGCCGCATCGGGGATTGGCGCGAGTGATCGTATCCTGGACGCGTTCCGCAGTGGTCGCACGCAAATCCTGGTCGGCACCGCACTTGCCGCCAAGGCGCTGAATCTTCCGGCGCTTGAGTTGGTCGGGATTGTTTCGGCCGACACCGGACTACTTCTCCCCGACGAGCGAGCCGCAGAACGCGCCGTGGCCCTTGTCGTTCAGGCAGTAGGACGACTCGGTCGCGGCGCGCATGCCGGCGTGGCGGTCATTCAGAGTTATCGACCAGAAGACCCGGCAATCACAGCTGCGGTTGAGATCGCACGCGGGGGAAGCGTCGAGGGCTGGCGCACCCGAGAGATCGGACTGCGGAAGTCTGCCGGCGGCGCACCATTTCTGCGCACGGTCAAGATCAGTGCGGCTGGGGCAACCGCGGCTGCGGCTCGTCGCAGCCTCGAAGGGCTGGCAGCCGCCCTCCGTTCCGCGGCGGCGTCGGCACGCGACAATCAGGTGCGCATTCTCGGTCCGATCCAGGCGTGGGTGCCGCGGCGCGCCGGGCGCTGGCGCGAGAACCTGATCCTGCGCGCGGCGAGCCTTGAGCCATACCTTTCGCTGATCCGCGGCCGCGAGATGACAATCGATGTGGACCCAGAGACCCTCCTCTAGCCCTTGCTAGAATCTTGGCATGAGCGTCCGTCCGATTTTGCTCCTTGGAGATCCTCGGCTGCGCATCCCCGGCGCGCCCGTCGAGAGCTTCGGCAAACTTCTGCACTCGCTCCTTGATGACCTGGCACATACGATGCGTGCCGCTCCAGGAGTGGGCCTTGCCGCTCCGCAACTTGGCGAACCGCTGAACGTTGCAGTTGTTGAGGCGAAAGGGAAGACCTATGAGCTGGTCAACCCGCGGATTGTGCGCGACACCGGCGATCAGACTGACTTGGAGGGTTGCCTCTCAATCCCAGGCTACGTGGCCGAGATCACGCGAAAAGAGCGCGTTTGGGTGGAGGCGCAAGATCGCACCGGCCGCCATTACACGTTCAGCGAACACGGATTCCTGGCGCGCGCCGTGCAGCATGAGCTCGATCATCTCGCGGGCACCCTCTACATCGACTACCTCGACTCAATGGATCAACTCATCGCCGTCGATGAGGACGACGACGAGGAGCACGATGATTCACCAGAGGCAGCCGTCGTTGCACAGCGCCGCAAGGTGTTGCGAGGGCATAGTCACAAGTAGTCGCCTGATCCTCTTTGGCAGCGGTGGCTTTGCGGTCCCGTCGTTCCGTGCGATCGCAACCGACCCACGATTCGAGATCGTTGCCGTGGTCACAGCGCCACCACGCGCAGCCGGAAGAGGTGGCGCTCCAAGCCCAACCCCAGTCGACTCTTGGGCCTCGACCGCAGGGCTGCAGGTTGCGCACGTGGCCAAGGTCAGAGATGCTGCCGAAGTTGCCCGAATCCAGCGCTTCGGTGCTGAGGGGGCACTCCTTGCTGACTTCGGGCAGATCATTCCCAAGGTTCTGCTCGATCACTATCCGCGTGGCATCGTCAATCTGCACCCGTCTCTCTTACCGCGACATCGAGGTTCGAGCCCCATTCCGGCAACGATCCTCGCTGGAGACCGTGAGACGGGTGTCTCCACCATCGTGATGGACCAAGGAGTAGATACGGGTCCGATCATTGCCGTGCAGCACCTTCGGCCGCGGTTAGACATCACGGCCTCGGAGCTAGAGGAAGAACTCGCCGAACTTGCCGCTGTGGGTATCGCCGATAGGCTCGCAGCATGGCTGCAGGGGAGCGGGTCGGCTGTTCCCCAGAGCGTTGAAGGTGCGACGCTGTCAACTCGTCTTAGTCGCGCCGATGGTCGGGTTGGTGCACAGACGCCGTGCGAGACTGCGCTCCGAATGTGGCGGGCGTACCAGCCGTGGCCGGGCGTTTGGATCGAGATTCCTGGCATTGTGGAGCGTCTCATCTTGTCGAGCGTGAGTTTGGCCGAGGGGGGCCCAACCGTTGCCCCAGGGGACCTTGAGCTGCGCGACGGCGCGCTGCTCCTCGGCCTGCCCGGCGGAGCGATTCGCCTCGATCGAGTGATCCCCGCTGGTGGCAAGAGCATGTCGGGAGCCGAGTTTGCGCGAGGGCGTCAAGCGGAACTCGCCACCCGTGGGAGAATCGCAGAATGAAAGAGACAGCAACGCCTGAAGGGTCGCGGCGCCCAGTCAGCATCTCGGATCTGGAGGTCCATCAGCTTTCGGCACTGGTCCGTGACCTAGGTGCTGAGCCATATCGCGTGACGCAGATTCTCGATGGAGCATGGCGCTCAGTCGCGACCTCCTGGAGCGGCGTCACCACCCTCGGAAAACCCCTGCAAGAGCGACTCACAACTGAGATCCGATTCAGCGCGTTTGATCAAGTCGAGCGCCAAGAGGCGGAAGATGGCGCGACCACGAAGCTGCTGCTCACCCTCGCAGATGGCGCAAAGGTTGAAGCTGTGTTGATGCGCTCTCCAGCCGACCCGCGCCGCGGATCAGGTCCACGTGCCACCGTTTGCGTCTCGAGCCAGGCGGGCTGTGCAGTCGGTTGTCCGTTCTGTGCCACTGGGGAGCTCGGCTTCACCCGCAATCTCAGCGCGGGAGAGATCCAAGACCAGGTGCGGATTGCGCGCCAGATCCTCCGCACTGAGAGCCGTGAGTTGACGAACGTCGTGTACATGGGGATGGGCGAGCCGCTCCAGAACATTGATGCTGTCTTTGCCTCAATCGACGGGCTCACCGATCCGGCCAGAGGGGCGATCGGTCAGCGTCGCATCACCGTCTCTACCAGCGGCGTCGTGCCTGGGATTGAACGCCTCGCCAAGCAGCGCCCGCAGATCACCCTCGCCATCTCATTGCACGCGGCGCGCAACCCGCTGCGCGATCTCCTGGTGCCGCTCAATCGCAAGTGGCCCGTCGAGGCGGTGATCTCTGCAGCGGCCGGGCACGCACGCGCCACCGGGCGCCGCACCACGTACGAGGTCACGATGATAGACGGCATCAACGATCGCCCCGAGGATTCAGCGGCGCTGGCCTCACTCCTGCGCGGGAGCGGCGCACACGTGAACCTGATTCCAATGAATGCGGTCGCGCACACCCCCTGGAAAGAGTCTGCACCGGAGCGCATCGAGCAGATAGCCAATGAGCTGCGAGCCGCAGGCCTCACTGTCACCGTGCGTCGTAATCGCGGTCGGGAGGCAGGCGCTGCATGTGGGCAGCTCGCGGCCGAGAGGGCTGGGGCTCCGACACCGATTGCGGTTGCCCGCCGACGCGAGTTGCTCGTGGCGGCGAGCGTTGCGGCCTTGCAGGGCCAGCGCACCCCACAACCAATTGCTCCATCTGGGCCACTCGGAGGTGATGCATGAGCAGTGCGCGCATTGAAATTGCCGCGAGCATCTTGAACGCCGATCTCGGAGCACTTCGTGATGCGGTGCAAGCGGCAGAGGCAGCCGGTGTTGACCGAATCCATCTCGACATCATGGACGGTCACTTCGTGCCGAATCTCACTTTCGGACTCGCCACCGTTGAGTCACTTCGCTCGGCAACAGGGCTGCCGTTTGATGCGCACCTGATGATCCTCTCGCCGGGTCTCTGGGCGAC
Source organism: uncultured Chloroflexota bacterium (assembly GCA_903851225.1). GTDB lineage: Bacteria > Chloroflexota > Limnocylindria > Limnocylindrales > Limnocylindraceae > Limnocylindrus. Next base: position 9,345 of record CAINNT010000119.1, on the reverse strand, counting down.
GCGGTACGTTGATGCTGGCTGTGAATCGGTTGCGATCCACGTCGAGGCACCGGATCAGCATCGAGCCACGCTGGACGCGATTCGTGACAGCGGTGGGCGCGCTGGACTTGCGCCCGACCCAGAGACGCCGATCGAATCTCTTGGGCCGTTCCGCAATCAGCTCGATTTCGCTCTCGTGATGACGGTGAAATCCGGATTTGGCGGGCAGCCATATCGCCCTGAAGCCGCGCAACGCATCGGTGAGATCCGTGCGCTGGTCGGAGAGCGGGATGGACACCGGCTGCCGATCCATGTCGACGGCGGAATCAACGCAACCACGGCGCGAGATGCGGCAGAGGTAGGGGCAGACCTACTGGTTGTCGGCAGCGCGCTCTTCCGAGACCAGGGCCCTGACGGTATGAGCGGGGCGGTTCGAGCGATCAGGGAGTCGGCGACCCGCTAGGGTCGCGATCGGCTTAGGCGCCCTTGCTGGCGGTGCGGCGGCAGCGGGTGCAGACCAAGACGCGCTTCGTGGTCGTTCCTACGGCAATCACGGTCGGCTGCAGGTTGGCGCGGAAGCGGCGATGAGCACGGACGCGGTTCGCTCCGACCGACTGGGGGTTGAATCCCGCAATCGAGTCCTTGCCGCAGAGGGTGCAGAAGCGAGCCATGTCAATTCTCCTTACGTGGTGGGGCTCCCAGTGGGACACGCCCGTCGTTCGTGCCGTATCGTAGCAGGTGCGTCCGAAGCCTTGCCCAGGCTCGGCAAAGGGAGGGGGCCCGAATGACTCGTACCGAGCAGGACAGCGTCGCCACAGGGATCTCCCTGCCATGAGCCGGAAGAGCTGGGACGGCGTCGAGTTGATGGCCGCCCTTCGATCGGGCCTCGAACGCCTAGAAGGCAGCGTCGAAGCGGTCAACGCTCTCAATGTATTCCCCGTACCAGACGGCGACACCGGTACGAACATGCTGGCAACCCTCAAGGCTGCGATTGCCGAGGGCGACGCCGCACTTGCTACCGGCGTAACCGCGATTGACGAAGTGAGTGCCGCAGTCGCCCGTGGCGCACTCCTCGGCGCACGGGGGAACTCGGGGGTCCTTCTCTCGCAGATTCTTCGCGGACTCCCGCAGGCGGTTCGTGGTCGCCAACGAGCCAGGGCCACAGAGATCGCGCAGTCCCTCTCCATTGGGGTGCTTCATGCATATTCGGCAGTCGCCACCCCCACTGAAGGGACGATCCTCACGGTCGCGCGCGAGGTAGCCGCGGCGGCGATGAAAGAGTCGGAGGGGGCGTCGGAGCTTCGTCCGTTCCTTGAGAGCATCGCCGCCACCGCGCGCATTTCGGTAGAGAAGACGCCAACGTTGCTGGCCGTACTCCGAGAGGCTGGTGTGGTCGACTCCGGTGGCACAGGGCTTCAACTCATCTTGGAAGGGATCGCGAATGTTCCATCCGTCGCCCCATCACGAGGAGCTGTCGAGGCGGAGCGACAAAATCTCGCGCCAAGGCCCATCGCGCCGGTCGCGGTGAACCAGCCTGCTGAGTCGACGGAAACCGCTCCAACGGAATTTGGATACGAGACGGTCTTTATCCTCAGCTCGCCAACCAGACCGCTAGATCTTTCCGCGATTCGCGCGCACCTCGAGACAATCGGAGAGAGCGTGTTGGTTGCCGGCGATGAGACGACGTGCAAGGTCCACGTGCACAATCTGAGACCCGACGAAGTGTTGGCCTATGGGTTGAGCCTTGGTGATGTACGCGCGGTGACGATTGAAAACCTGGACCAGCAGAGCGCGGAACGCGCTACCGGACACGCCGCGTTCAATCAACTCGCCGACGGCCCCCTTACGACATCCCCACGACCTGTTGCCTCGTCGCTGGGGCGTGGGACTTCCATTGTGGCGGTCGCCGCGGGCGCAGGCCTCGGCGACATACTCCGCTCGGCCGGCGCATCGCAGATTGTGCATGGTGGCCAGACAGAGAATCCATCCGCCGCGGAGATCGCGTCGGCAATAGCCCACGCGGGCACCGAGTTCGTGGTGGTTCTGCCGAACAACAGCAACATCGTGTTGGCGGCACGGCAAGCCGCTGATCTCTCCGCAGCGCATGTTGTCGTGGTCCCCACGCGCAACGCCGCAGAAGGGATTGCCGCCCTCCTCGCGTGGGATCCGTCGCTGACGCTAGAGGAGCTGGTTCCGCGCATGGAGGCCGCTCGCGCCGCTGCGCGAACGTTCCGCGTGGTTGAGGCGGTTCGCGACGCCGTGGTCCGTGGCGTGTCGGTCAAAGCCGGGCAGATCATGGCCCTTGACCCTGTCGACGGGATCATTGCGACGGGAGGCACCGACGTGGAGGCAATCATCGCTGCGCTTTCTGGACAGACGGCGGAGTTGGTCACCCTTTTCGTAGGCGCCGACGTTTCCGACCAACAAGCCGAGGAATTTGTGAATGCGGCGCGCAGCACCATCGCCGGCGCGGAGGTTGATCTACAGCGAGGCGGCCAGCCAATTGAACGGGTGCTCGTGAGCCTGGAGTGACCGTCGATCCGGGCGAACTCCCGCTGAAGGGAATTCCCCTCCCTGGTGGCTCCAGCCTTCTTCGAGGTCTCGCGAAACTCGGTGTTTCCACTGTTGCCGACCTGTTGACCTATCTGCCGCGTCGCTATGAGGATCGCCGCGAGATCACACCGATCGCCGAACTTGCCGGGGGGACCAGCGCGACCATTGCTGCGCGCGTCACCGACCTCCGCGTAGAGAAGACCTGGCGTCGAGGCGTTCAGCGCACGATCGCCACGCTGGTCGACGACTCGGGTGCTGTTGATGCTATCTGGTACGGACGGCGCTTTATCGAGCGACGGCTAGCGGTGGGGGCGACGATTGTCGCCACCGGACGCGTGAAGGCGATGGGTTGGACGAAGCAGCTCGAGGCTCCGGAGTTCAGCCCGATCGGCGGGGGAGACCAGGTCAGCGCCGGCCGGATCGTGCCCATCTACCGGTTGACCCGGGGCGTCACTGCCTTGAGCCTGCGGCGGGCGGTGCGCACCCTGCTCGACCAGTTCGGCAGCGATTTGGTCGATCCGCTGCCTGAATCGGTTCAGACCCGCAACGGCCTGATGCCGCTCGCGCAGGCGATTGAAGCGTTGCACTGGCCAGAAGAGTTTGCCCTTCGTGATGCGGCACTCCGTCGCCTTGCCTTTGACGAGCTTCTGGCGGTGCAGATCGCATTGGTCCACCGCAGTCGACGTCGTGCCGGTGACGGCGCCTTCAGCATCAGACCGACGGAGGCCGAGCGGACCGCAATGGAATCGGCGATCCTCGGCGGTATCGGGGGCGGCGACGGAGAGAGCGCCACACCATGGACCACGGATCAACGACGCGCGATCGACGAGATCCTCGCCGATCTCTCAACGGGATCACCGATGCTGCGTCTCCTTCAGGGCGATGTTGGCACCGGCAAGACCGCAGTCGCCTTCGTCGCTGCTGCCGCGACCGCTGCGGCCGGGCATCAAAGTGCACTTCTCGCCCCAACAGAACTTTTGGCGCGCCAGCATGCGGCGACCGCGAGACGACTCCTCGCCCCGCTCGGCATTGAGGTGGCACTGGTGTTGGGTGGCACGCCCGTATCCGAGCGCCGTGCTGCGCGTGCGGCGGCGGCAGATGGCCGCGCGGCACTGGTCATCGGCACCCACGCTCTCTTCGCTGAGGGCACGCAGTTTGCCTCCCTCGGCTTGGTCATCGTGGACGAGCAGCATCGCTTCGGAGTGGAGGAGCGAGCAAAGCTCCTCTCCAAGGCTTCTCGAGAGCCGCACCTACTGCTCATGACGGCGACGCCGATCCCCAGAACCATCGCGCAGCTGCTCTATGCCGATGTTGCCTCGTCTGAGCTTCGTGCGCTTCCCGCGGGGCGCCAAGCGATCCGTACGGCCATTCGCACCAGCGCCGACCTCGAACGTGTCTGGCAATTCGTCGATGAAGAGGCGGCCGCTGGGCGACAAACGTTCGTGGTGGTGCCACGTATCTCCGATGCGGAGGGATCCGGCGAACCTGAGCAGGGGACGACCTTCGACGACGACTCTGAAAGCTCAGGTGCCACGGGGGTGGAGGCACAGGCGGAGCTGCTGCGCGGGCGACTTCCGCACCGACGTATCGGCGTAGTTCACGGTCAGCAGCCCGCCGCGGAGCGCACCGCCGCCATGGAAGCGTTTGTCGCTGGCGAGACTGACGTGCTTGTTGGCACGACGGTGATCGAGGTTGGTGTCGATGTCCCATCGGCGAGTGTCATGGTGATCCTCGAGGCGGAGCGCTTCGGCCTTGCCACCCTGCATCAGTTGCGCGGACGTGTCGGCCGTGGCGGAGAGAAGGGCTGGTGCATATTGGTGAGCGACAGCGACGACGAGGTTGCCGCAGCTCGCCTTCAGGCAATTGAATCAACCAGAGATGGATTCGTGCTCGCGGAACAAGACATCGCGCTGCGGGGTGAGGGAAGTGTGCTCGGTACCACTCAGAGTGGTCTCCCTCCCTTGCGTATTGCTACGCTCGCGCGTGCCGATGATCGGGCACTCGCCCTCGTGGCACGATCGGAGGCCGAACTGCTGCTGGATCCACGCGGCGACGCGCTACCCGTGGCAACGGAGCTCGTGCAGTCCTATGCGCGTGGTTGGCCGATCGGGCGTGCCACCGGGGCGGCGCTGGCAGAGAGCGCACCGGTATGAAACCACACGGCGGAACGCTGCGAATCATCGCAGGAGAGCATCGTGGTCGTCGTATTGCGGTGCCGATCGTCGGTACTCGACCAATGGCCGATCGGGTACGCGAATCTCTGTTTGCTGTACTTGAACCACTCATCGTTGGGGCGCGGTTTGCTGATCTCTGCTCCGGAAGTGGAGCCGTTGGCATCGAGGCGCTCAGCCGCGGCGCGAACCATGCGCACTTCATCGAACGTACGCGCGATGCGGTCGCTGTCATTCAGGAAAACCTGGAGATGCTTCATCTCAGCGATCGAGCGACCGTTCTGGGAGTTGACGCACTAGGGTTTCTCGAGACATCCATCGACGCGTTTGATCTGATCGTTGCGGATCCTCCATACGGCGATACCGCGTTGGCGGAAGCGATTATGGCGCTCTGTGCCGCGCCTGGCGGACCACTTGCCGAACAGGGGCTCCTAGTGCTCACCGGGCGGACGCGACCGAGAGATCTTCCCCGAGAGCTCCCAGAGGGACTACGATGTGTGCGAACGCTCACCTACGGCGATAGCTGCGTGGATCTTTTGGGGAAGCGTTTGATGGCAGGATCGGAGGACCGCAATGGGTGATCGAGTGGCGCTCTATCCGGGAAGTTTCGATCCGGTGACGTTCGGACACATCGATCTCATCCGCCGAAGCTTGGCGATTGCCGATCGGCTTGTGGTTGCAATCTTGCCCAACTCCGACAAGGAGGCACTCCTCACTCTTGAAGAGCGCACCACACTGCTACGAAGCGTGATCGACGCAGAGCTCGGCTCTGCGAGCGCACAGGTGCGGATCGTTTCGGCCGCGAACCTCGCCGTCCGCGTTGCCGCCGAAGCGGGGGCGTCCCTGATCATCCGTGGCCTCCGCGCCGGCTCTGACTTTGAAGCCGAGTTGCGCATGGCGCACGCGAACCGACTGCTGGCACCAGAAATCGAGACGGCCTTCTTGATGACGGCGCCAGAGCACGCCTCAACGTCAAGCCGGCTCGTTCGCGAGGTTGCGCGCTATGGCGGGCCGCTTGATCGACTCGTACCTGCTGCAGTTGTCCCGGTTCTTGCCGCGGCCGCACGACGTCGAGGGTCAAAGGCGTAGCCTGTGGAGAGCGAACAGGCGGCGTCGCTGCCGCCCCTCTATCTCGTTGACCTGTCGCCGCTGCTTGCCGAACCTTCGGGTGGCAGTTTCGCGCTTGAGCCGTTCACCGTCGAGGATCGACTCGACGAGGAGTTGTTTACGGCAGCAGCACAGATTCGTATCGACCGAACGAACCGCGGCGTACGGATCGTCGGCACGGTGCGGGGTCGTCAGGAAGGGCTCTGCGGACGCTGCCTCACCCCTGCGGCAACCCAGCTGGAGGCCGACATTGACGAAGAGGCACTTGAGCAGCGGCATGCAACGGACGGTGCGCTGCTGATCGGCAAGGGGAATGGCGTTGACGTTGGCCGACTGGCTGTTGAGGCGCTCGATCTTGTCCGCCACCTAGTGCTGCGCTGTGCGCCCCCCTGCCCAGAACGATGTGGGCTCTGCGGTGCGAATCACCCCTCCAGCGATTGCCCAGAACGGGGAATCGACCCTCGTATGGCGGGCCTCGCGACCCTCCTCCCCTCGGACGACGACGAAGGCGCGCCGATCGGGTAGGATTCCCCTTCAAGGCGCGCCCAGTCGGGTGCCCACGAGCGAGGTCAACAGACATGGGCGTACCAAAGCGGAAGAAGTCGCACGCACGTCAGGGTGACCGACGGGCGCATCATGCCTTGACGCTGCCGTCAATGGATCGTTGCCCACAGTGCAACGCGGTCAAGCGCGCCCACCATGCCTGCCCTGAGTGCGGAACCTATCGCGGCCGCGAGGTCATCCGCCGACCTGCGCCGGACGCGGACGTCCCCGACGCCTAACACGCAATGAGCGCGACGGGCGGCTCTGTCCGCCTCGCCCTCGATGCAATGGGTGGTGACCACGGTCCCACCGAAGTTGTCCCAGGCGGCCTGCGCTGGGCGCGAGAGAATCCCACTGACCACCTCACCCTTGTCGGTGATGAGCAGGTCATTCGCGCGATTGCCGGCGGCGAACTACCCAGCAATGTCTCCATCGTTCATGGTCCAGGAGTCATCACCATGGAAGAGAATCCAGCGATCGCAGTACGCGAACGCAAAGACGCCTCAATGGTTGTCGCCGCTGCACTGGTGCGGGACAAGCTCGCAGATGCCGTCGTCACCGCTGGTCACACTGGTGCGGGTATGGCTGCGGGAGTCCTGATCATCGGGCGCATCAAGGGAGTCATTCGTCCTGCAATTGCCGTGCAGTTCCTCTTGCGCGAGAAGCCGCTGCTCTTGCTGGATGTCGGTGCAAACCCAGATTCCACCCCCGAGAATCTGTACCAGTACGCGCACATGGGCCAGATCTTCTCTGAACATGTCCTCGGCGTTGCGAACCCTCGTGTCGCACTCCTCTCCATTGGCGAGGAGAAGGGGAAGGGCGACGTGCGAATCCAACGCGCCACCGAGCTTCTTGATCAGTCGTCTCTCAACTTCACCGGAAATGTGGAGGGGCGGCATCTCGCCGCAGATGAGGCCGACGTCGTGGTGTGCGATGCGGTGCTCGGGAATGTAGCGATAAAACTTGTCGAGGGCGTCACAACCACCATCACCGATATGTTCCGCGCAGAGTTCCGCCGCCTCCCCTTTGGTCCCATCGCCGCTCTGCTGATGCGTGGCTCCATCGCGCGAATCCGTACCCAGCTTGACTATGAGCGAGTCGGCGCGGCAATTCTCCTAGGCGTTCAGGGCACCGTTGCGATAACCCATGGTCGCGCTCGCTCTCGCATGGTCTACTTCGCGTGCGCGACCGCGGCACGTGCGGTCCGGGAGCGAGTCACCGAACAGATCGCCGCCTCGCTTGCCGAAAACAAGATCTCTGCTCCCGATGGTCTCCCCGTCGGGCCCGCGTAAGGTGGCAACCCGGAGAGCTCCGGCTGTGCCGAAAAATGCAGCCGCGAGAGCGCATACCGCGGGGCGACGCGATGCACTGACCGCTCTCTACGAAGCTGATTTTGGGATGCGCACCGCGTTGGCGGTGCTGGAACGGCGGATTGCGTCGGGGGATGTCACCGAGGAGACCCTGGTCTGGTCGCGGCCGCTCCTCGAGGTGGTTGAGGCCCATCGACCCCAGATTGACGCCGTGATTGAGCGCCTTGCTCCCGCCTTTCCCCTTGCCACAATGGCCAGAATCGACCGTTCACTCCTGCGGTGCGGCCTAGGGGAGGTGATACACTCCCGCACGGCGGCGCCGACCGAGGCGATCGCTGCGTGGACTACGCTCGCCCGCACGTATAGCGGCGAACCGGCCCGCAAACTGGTCAACGGCGTACTCGGCACCGCGCTTCGCGAGGTTGCCGCCACGGCGGAGATAGACGGAGGGAGTAACTCATGAGCGACAAGGATCAGATCTTCCAGGAGCTCCAGAGCTACATCGTTGAGCAGCTTGGCGTTGAGAAGGAGAAGGTGACCGCAGAGGCAGCCTTCATCGAAGACCTCAACGCGGACTCCCTCGACCTTGTTGAGTTCGCAATGGGCCTCGAGGAGAAGTTTGGCGTGACGATTGCTGACGAAGAACTCGGCAAGATCAAGACGGTTCAAGACGCCGTCGACGCTATCGCCGAGAAGAAGGGCTGAGATGGGGCGGCCCGATGGCCGCCAGGGTGGGGCACCAGCCTTGCTCAGTGCGACCGTTGGGGCGTGCCACCACTCCCCACGATGACGCTTGTTGAAGCGCCACTCTCGATGACTCCAGCGCAACGTGACCGTCTCAACATCCCGGCGGGAGGCGAGGCACTCGTCGAGCTGGCACTAACGCACCCTTCGCGCCGCCACCAAGAGGGGGCGGCTGCCGATAACGAGCGCCTCGAGTTTCTTGGTGATGCCATTCTCGGCGCCGTCGTTGCGGCGCGACTCTACTCCGACGACAGCGCGGCAGAGGAGGGGGACCTCTCTGAACGACGCGCGGCCGTTGTCTCCCGTGCTGCGCTCGCCGAGGTTGCTCTGCGCATCGGTATCGACGAGGTGATGCTCCTCGGTGAGGGTGAGGCGTCACGCGGCGGCGCACGTCGCCCAGCCGCACTCGCCGCAGCGTTTGAGGCCTTGATTGGTGCGATCTTCCTGAGCCACGGCTTCGCCGCCGCCGCCACATTCATCGAAGGGCATATGGAGGCTGAGCTCGCTGCGCCGCGTGCCACGCTCGGCAAGGGGATCAAGACCCTGCTGCAGGAGTGGACACAGGCGCGCAACGGCTCGCTCCCGCGATATGACGTTGTTGCCACCAGCGGCCCAGAACACGACCGAACCTACGAGTGCGTCGTACGCATCGACGGCAGTGAGGTCGCGCGCGGGTCAGGGTCCAGTCGCCGCACCGCAGAGGCCGCCGCGGCCGAAGCCGCGATCGACCTGCTCGGAATCACCGCCGGAGGTGCACGATGAGCCGGTTGCGACTTCGCGAGGTGCGCCTCAGCGGCTTCAAGACGTTCGCCGACAAGACGACCATCGCTTTTACTCCGGGGATCACCGCCATCGTTGGACCAAACGGCAGTGGCAAGTCGAACGTCGTCGATGCCCTGCGCTGGGCACTCGGCGAGGCCGGCCGCGGCATTCGTTCG
>CAINNT010000118.1 GCA_903851225.1 uncultured Chloroflexota bacterium | reverse complement strand
TACTGGGCGACCACCGTCATCTCGGCGGGTGGGTTGGCGCTCGCCTGCGCAGTGATGTTGAACGCTGGAAGCACCAACGCCTGGCTCTGGTTCTTCGGGGCTGGACTCGTCGGGCTCGCCACCAGCGTGGCGTTCGTCTACATCACCCAGTTCTACACGGCCGGTTCGTACCGACCAGTTCGCGAGATCGCAGAGGCGAGCCGCACCGGCGCGGGTACGAACATCATCGCTGGCACCGCCGTTGGTTTTGAGACCACGCTGGTGACTGCGGTCTCCATTTCGGCGGCGATCTTCGCCTCGAACTGGCTCGGCACCCAGGCTGGAATCGCCGCTGGACTCTCGGGCGTTGCGCTTGAGAAGTTCGGCATCTTCGGTACCGCCGTTGCAACGGTCGGCATGCTCATGACCACCGCCTACATCTTGGCGATGGACACGTTCGGGCCGATCACCGATAACGCTGGTGGAATCGCCGAATTCAGCCGCGCGCCTGAGAAGGTGCGCAACGTGACCGACAAGCTCGACGCTGTTGGCAACACGACAAAGGCGCTCACCAAGGGGTATGCGATCGCCTCAGCATCGCTCGCCGCCTTCCTGCTCTTCTCGGCCTATCTTGACAAGGTGAACCTCATCCTTGAGCGCGCCGGTCGACCGCTCATTGAAGCGGTGAATCTCGCGAACGTGAACGTCTTCATCGGCGCCTTCATCGGCGCGATGCTCGCGTACTTCTTCAGCTCGCTCGCCATTCGCGCCGTTGGGCGCACGGCGCAGTCGATCATTGTTGAGGTCCGCCGACAGTTCCGCGAGATTCCGGGAATCATGACCTACAAGGCGCGGCCAGATTACGCGCGCGTCGTCGATATCACCACCATTGCCGCCCTGCGCGAGATGATCGCTCCAGGTGTGGTCGCGGTGGCAACCCCGGTCCTTGTTGGAGTGCTACTCGGTGCCGAGGCTGTTGCAGGCCTGCTGATCGTAGGAACAATCAGCGGCGTGCTGCTCGCCACGGTATTGAACAACTCTGGAGGCGCATGGGATAACGCCAAGAAGTTCATTGAGTCCGGCGGACTCAAAGATGCAAAGGGGAAGGTCCTCGGTAAGGGGAGCGACGCTCACGCGGCCGCCGTGGTTGGCGACACCGTTGGCGACCCATTCAAGGACACCGCTGGTCCATCGCTGCACGTTCTCGTGAAGCTGCTGGCCACGGTCACCCTTGTGCTCGCTCCGCTCTTTATTCGCGGCTAGTTCGCTCAGTCCAGCAGTTTGCTGAGGCGGCGCTTCCCAATTGGGGGGCGCCGCCTCATGCTATGCCCCAACAGCGCCAGTGCGGCGCGCAGGCGATAGCGGGAGGGTGCGATGGGCAGTGATCCAGGATCCGCAGCGCTCATCGCCCTGCTGCTTGGACTCGTGCAAGGTGCAACCGAATTCCTTCCCATCTCTTCGTCGGCACACCTCTACGCAATTCCGTATCTCTTTGGCATCAGCGATCCTCTGCTCTCGTCGCTGGCGTTTGCCGCGGTCATTCATCTCGGCACCCTCGCCGCCGTACTCGTTGCACTTCGAAGCGACGTGATGCGATTGCTTCGAGTGGTGCTGCGCACCATTACCTCGGCAGGTCGCCATCGCGGTGAAGCTGCCGACGAACGCCTGATCCTTGCGATCATCATCGGCACGATCCCTGCCGTACTCCTCGGCCTAGCTGCGGGCGATCTCCTGGAGGGCGCCGTGCGCACACCACTGGTAGTTGCGGGAGCGGTCACTGCCGGGGCGCTGCTGCTTTGGTTGGCGGAGCGCATCAGCTCGCGAGAGCGACCGCTACAAAGTGTTGGAGTTGTTGATGGTCTCATGGTAGGCCTGGCGCAGGCGCTCGCACTCATTCCGGGCATCAGTCGCTCTGGGGCAACGATTAGCGGCGGGCTCTTCCTTGGGTTCCGTCGCGAAGCGGCGGCGCGTTTCGGATTCTTGCTCGGGATCCCCGCCATTGCTGGTGCTGGAACGATTGAGCTGAAGCGTCTTCTTGAATCAAGCGAAGACCTTGCTGCGATTGCGCCACTCCTCGCTATCGGCGTGGTGAGTGCATTCATCTCAGGTCTGCTCGCCATCAAGTTGCTCTTTCGCATCTTGGATGGCGGCAGCACTCGCATGTTCGTGGCATATCGTCTCGCCTTTGCCGCAGTGCTCGTTGCCTCCGCCCTGCTGCGCGGTGGT
>CAINNT010000117.1 GCA_903851225.1 uncultured Chloroflexota bacterium | reverse complement strand
CGTCGCCGATGTCGGCCTTGCCGGCGCGGATCGATTTGATTTCGGTTCCCGAGAGAACGATCCCAGCCTCAAACCGCTCGACGATTTCGTACTCAAACGACGCCTTGCGGTTTGAGGCGAGCGTAGTCCCAGAGGGCAACCCCTTCGTTTTTGGGGCAGGGGAGGGCGCTGTCCTGACCGGTGTCTTCGCCATGGCAGTACCTCCTCTCACGTCAGCTCGCCCGTTCGGGTGCCCCTGTAGGGTACGCGCCAACTAAGGGCGGGTGTGCGGCGGGGCGATCGGCGAGCGATACGAGAGAGCCCTGGCCCGAAGGCCAGGGCTCTGCTCAGTTATTACCGCTCTCGCGGGTCAACTAGGCGTTGACCTCGTGAGAGGCGGCGGTACAACTGTCATGAGACACTGCACACCACCTCCTTTCGTCTGCGGCGAACAATACGCCTCCGCCGGGGTGGGCGCAAGTACTACGCGGCGGGCCACCACTCTGCTACTTGAACGCCGCGAGCGCAGCGTCGAGCACTGGATCCTCCTCCGAGCCCTCTGGGGCCGGCGTCACCGCAATGTCCGGGGTGAGCCCAGTCTTGTGAATCCATCGCCCGTTCGGTGTCAGCCACTTTGCGATGGTCAACTTGAGGCCCGATCCATCACTCAGGTCGATGAAGGTCTGCACAACCCCTTTGCCGAAGCTAGGCTCGCCGATCAGGATCGCTCGCCCGCGATCCTGCAGTGCGCCAGCAAGGATCTCGCTCGCCGATGCACTCCCCTTGTTGATCAGGACAACGAGCTGGATTGACGGATCTGTCGCGATGCCACCACCCTGCGCCGACGTGCTCTTCTGTTCACCTCGGCTGTCCTCCTCAATGTAGACCACGCCGTCGGCGATGAATTCGCTGGCAATTGCGAGTGCGGTAGAGAGATACCCACCAGGGTCATCGCGAAGATCAAGGATGATCTTTTCGCCGCCGGCATCAACAATCTCTTGGAGTGCGACGCGGAACTGCTCAGCGGCAATCTCCGTGAATTCGTTGAGCGCGATGTAGTCCACGCGATCACCTGTGGGCGTAGTGAGCTGCTCGGTTGCCACCGCTGGGAGCTCGATCTTGGCGCGCACGATGGAGACGTCACGCGGCGCCGCGTCACCAGTTTGCACCGTGATGACAACTGTTGTTCCCTCTGCGCCGCGCACCTTCAGTACCGCCTGGTCAATAGAGAGGCCCGTGAGCGGATCACCATCAACGGCAAGGAACTGGTCGCCACTAAGAATTCCTGCGGCACGCGCCGGCGCACCCTCGATGGTCGATGCGACGGTTAGCACGCAGTCGCTGCCGATCGCCGTGCAGAGTTCGTCAGTTGATGTTCTCAGATCAATGACCGCACCGATGCCAGTGAAGCTCCCCGAGAGCCCCTCTTTCATGGCCGCCATCTCTTCTGCGGTCAGGTACTGAGAATACGGATCATCGAGCGAGTCAACGAGTCCCTTGATAGCACCGTTGACGAGATCCTCATCGCTCTTTGGTCCAACGTGCTGCTCTTGGATGAGCGTGAGCACCTCGTTGAATCGCGCAAGATCAAGGCTGCCGTTCCCCTGCGGGCTGTTGTCGGCGGAGCGGAGGCCAGCGTTATATGCGGCAATCGCAATGATGGCGGCGAGAAGGAGTCGACCAACTCGCGTGAAGAGCGGTGTGCCAGTTGGCGTCAGGCTCATGGTGGTGCTCCTTCGCTGCGTGTGGCGACTAGTTCAGTCGCCCTCGCAGAGAGAGTAGCGCGCCAAGCGCTCCAAGGCCGAGCCCCGCGAGGATCACCGAGATTGAAACCTGCCCCGCCAGGATCGCCGAGGTTTGGACCGGAAGGACACGGAAGAGATTGAGCATGACGGCGCCAATGCTGGCACTCAAGATGCCAAAGATGAAGAGCGTGATGAGCGCTCCAGCGGCCCCGATTGCAAGGCCTTCGAGAATGAACGGGAGCCGTACCCACGTCGCACTTGCTCCAACGATGCGCATGATGGCGATCTCGTCGCTGCGAGCCAAGATGGCAAGCCGAATGGCGTTCACCACAACAGCGAGCACGGCGAGCGAGAAGCCGACGACGATGATCAACCCTACGATGCGCAGCGCGCCGGTGATCGCGACGAGACTCTCCGCAAGGGCCCGCCCATCGATGACGCGACTGATCAAGGCTGCATCCGGAATGCTGGCGAGCCCATCGGCAACCCGCCCGGTATCAGTCGGGTTGTCGAGGGCGATCTCGTAGCTGGCCGGGAGGGGGTTCACCCCGAGATTCCCTGTCAGGTCTGGTTCGCCGCGCTCCTTTAGCCGCTGTTTGAACGCCGCGAGGGCGTCGTCGGCACTGACATAGATGGTCTCTTTCACCCCGTCGATCGCTTCGATTTGCACCTGCAACGCGCGAGCATCGCTCTCGCTGACGGAGCTCTTCAGATAGGCGATGACCTCGACCTTCGAATCGGCATAAGAGAGCGCCGCGTCGAGGCCGGCGCGAATGACCAAGACCGAGGCGAGCACCATCAGCATCAAGGTCATCGTGGTTGTCGCTGCAATCGTCGCCAGGCGGTTGCGCGAGAGGCCGTTGGCCGCTGCCGAGATGCTCAGCCGAAGTAGTCGGCTGCGATGTGATCGGCGCTCTCCCTGCGTGGTCATCATCCAACCCGGTGATACGTTGCGTTCGCCTCGTCGCGAATCAGGCGACCGCCCTCAAGGCCAATCACTCGACGACGCAACGTGGTAACGATGTCAGAGTCATGTGTTGCGACGAGCACCGTGACTCCAAGGCGATTGATGTCCACCAGTAGCTCCATGATCTCCCAACTGATGAGTGGGTCAAGGTTCCCAGTCGGCTCATCAGCGATGAGCAACTCTGGATCTCCGACGATGGCTCGCGCAATCGCAGTTCGCTGCTGCTCACCGCCGGAGAGCTCAGATGGATAGCGTTCAGCGAGCCGCGCCAAGCCAACAATGCGCAGCGCACGCTCTGTGGCGTTCATCACATGGTCGGGCGCCGCCCCGGTTACCTCAAGGGCAAAGGCAACGTTCTCGCGCACCGTTCGGCGCGGCAAGAGTCGGAAATCCTGAAAGACCACGCCGATGCGGCGACGTAGGTTTGGCACTTCGCTACCGGAGAGGCGATGCACAGGGAATCCAGCGACATGCACCTCGCCTGCGGTGGGAAGCACGTCTCTGACGAGAAGGCCAATGAGTGTGGACTTTCCTGCCCCCGATGGTCCAACGAGGAAGGCGAACTCTCCACGCTGAATGGTGAGGCTGACATCTCCGAGGGCAATATGGCCACTCGGGTACTTCACGGAGATTCCTTGTAGAGCGACAACAGGCCCCTCGGTTGCTGCTGCGCCTAGAGCTTCACTCATGAGTGGATCCTACTCCTCGTCGATGCCGCCACCGGCAAGCGGTGCTCCGGTGGAGACACGCTCAAGCTCAGCGAGGATAAAGGCGTCGAAGTCTCCATCTAGCACGCCAGTGGTGTCAGAGGTCTGATGGCCGGTGCGGTGGTCTTTCACCATCTGGTATGGGTGCAACACGTAGCTGCGAATCTGGTTGCCCCAACCCGCGGAAACGGTCTCGCCGCGCACGCGAGCGAGCTCCTCTTCGCGGGCACGAATCTTCAGCTCGATCAGCTTGCCACGCAACATTCGCTCTGCGGTCTCACGGTTCTGCATCTGCGAGCGTTGGTTCTGACTCGAGACCACAGAGTTTGTGGGCAGGTGGGTAAGGCGCACCGCCGACTCCGTCTTGTTCACGTGTTGGCCACCAGCACCACTGGAACGATACGTGTCAACGCGAATTTCATCCCAGTTCAGCGTGATCTCAGCGTCATCTTCAACCTCGGGAATCACCTCAAACATGGCGAACGTTGTCTGGCGCCGCTTCTGTCCATCAAACGGTGAGATGCGCACGAGGCGATGAACTCCACGCTCTGCACGGAGCCAGCCGAAGGCATTGCGGCCGCGAATCTCCAACGCGACGCTGCGGTAGCCGGCACCTTCGCCTTCGGTGGAATCCACGATCTCCGTGGCGAAGCTGTGTCGCTCAGCCCAGCGCATGTAGGCGCGCAGCAGAATGGCGGTCCAGTCGCATGCTTCGGTGCCCCCGGCGCCCGCCTGGATGGTGACGATTGCATCAGCGTCGGCGTACTCACCACTGAAGAGGAGAGAGGTGCGCGCCTTTTCGAAATCACCTTCAAGGAGCGCCGCCTTCGCAGCGACCTCGTCGAGCAACCCTTGGTCACCCTCAGATTCAGCGAGCTCAAAGAGTTCACCAAGATCGCGAGCGGAGGTTGTGAGGTCCTTCCAGAGGGTGAGCTCCTCACGGAGGCCCTCTGCCTCGCGAGCAAGCCGCCGGGCGACACGCTGGTCATCCCAGAAGCCAGGGGCGAGCATCGCCGCCTCGATCTCGGCCAGCCGGGCCTCCTTCGCTACCGGGTCAAAGACGCCCCGAGGTTGCCTGGATGCGGCCGAGCAGGTCCCGCAGGGAGGTAGCGTCGACGCTCACCCTGCACCCTCACCCAGCCGAACCGCGGCACCCACGGGGGACTCGCTGCTCACGCTATGCGCCATGGCACTTCTTGTACTTCTTCCCGGAGCCACACGGGCAGGGGTCATTGCGACCGACGTTTGCAGGGGCCGCTACGGGCGCTTTGGGGGTCGGGGCTGTCGCGGTGCCCGCAGCACTCGTGGTCACGATCTTGGGGCGGGGTGCCTCTTGCTGCACCACGCTGACGCGCAAGATGGAGCGGCCGATGCTGACACGGATGAGGCCCTGGAATTCGTCGTAAAGCTTGAACGCCTCTCTCTTGAACGCATTCAACGGATCCTCTTGGGCGTACCCGCGCAGCCCGATGCCCCGACGCAGGTCATCGACCTCGGTAAGGTGCTCAACCCAGAGCTGATCGATGCTGCGCAGAATCACAGCGCGCAAGACACGCGGCCAGATCTCAGGACCGAATTCCGCCGCCTTCTTGTTGAGCGCTTCGAGTGCAGCGCCTTCAATCGCATCGATGAGGAGCGCATCTTCGACGATGTTCTCGAGCCCCTGAGGCGGCTCAATGCCAGCACGCTTCAAGTCACCCTTGAGCGCCTCGAGATTCCAGTCGCCCGGCAGACCGGGCGGGCAGTGCGTCATCACGATGGAGCGCGCCTCTGCTCGGAGCGAATCTTCAACGGTCAGGTTGAGGTCGTCCCCACGAAGCACACGATCACGTTCGCCATATACCGTTGCGCGCTGTTTGTTGATGACATCATCAAACTCGACGACGCGCTTGCGAATGTCGAAGTTGTATCCCTCTACGCGTGTCTGCGCACCTTCGATGGTGCGACTGACCATCGAAGATTCCAGCGCCTGTGTCTCATCAAATCCGAGGCGATCCATCAGGCCGATGACGCGCTCGCCAGCAAACCGCTTCATCAGGTCGTCTTCGAGCGAGAGGTAGAAGCGCGACGAACCTGGATCACCCTGGCGACCGGCGCGACCGCGGAGCTGATTATCAATTCGGCGTGACTCGTGGCGCTCGGTGCCTATGATGCGCAGGCCGCCCGCGGCAAGAACAGCCTCGCGATCAGCGGCGCATGATCGCTCCGCCTCTGCAAGCGCATCGGCATACGTTGCCGCATCAACTTCGGCAGGATTCAAGCCACGAATTCGCAACGCCTCTGAGGCGAGACCAGCAGGATTTCCGCCAAGCACGATGTCGGTTCCTCGGCCGGCCATGTTGGTGGCGATCGTGACCGCGCCGCTGCGTCCGGCTTGTGCAACAACGGACGCCTCGCGTTCGTGTTGCTTGGCATTCAAGACGTTGTGCGGAATCGCTTCGCGCTTAAGCAACGCTGCAAGATGTTCTGAGCGCTCCACGGAGGTGGTGCCGACCAGCACTGGTTGGCCAGCGGCACGTCGCTCCTTGATGTGGTCAACGATCGCGCCGTCTTTTGCGCGCTCGGTGCGGTAGACAAGATCGGCCTGGTCATCGCGCACCATCGGGCGATGGGTTGGTATTGCAGTCACTTCAAGGTTGTAGATCTTGCTGAACTCTTCCGCCTCGGTCATGGCCGTACCAGTCATGCCGGCGAGTTTTCCGTACAGACGGAAGTAGTTCTGGAAGGTGATCGTTGCGAGCGTCACCGACTCGCGCTGAACACGAAGTCCCTCCTTGGACTCGATGGCCTGATGGAGGCCCTCTGACCATCGGCGACCGGGCATCTTGCGACCAGTGAATTCGTCGACGATGACAATCTCACCACCCTCGACGATATAGTCGCGGTCGCGCTTGAAGAGCGCATGTGCACGAAGTGCCGATTCGAAGTGTCGGGCCAAAAGTGGATCACCGCTGTAGAGGTTCTCAATGCCGAGCATCTGCTCGACACGCGCGACACCCTCTTCGGTTGGCGAAACCGCCTTCTCCTTCTCGTCGAGGAAGTAGTCACCGCCCGACTCGGCGCCAGCGGCACGCGCGCGAAGGCGAGGCACGAGCTTGGAGAAGGTCGCATACAGGTCCCGTGATTCAGCAGCCTGGCCGCTGATGATCAGCGGAGTTCGTGCCTCGTCGATCAAGATGTTGTCCACCTCGTCGACGATGGCAAAGGCGTGTCCACGCTGCACGCGCTGCTCTAGCTCGGTGACCATGTTGTCGCGCAAGTAGTCAAACCCGAACTCATTGTTCGTGCCGTAGGTCACGTCGGCGGCGTACGCCTCACGTCGGGTCACAGGGCGCAGCTTGGCGGTCTGCTCGTCGCTGCTGTGGTATTCGGGGTCGAAGATGAACGAGCTTTCGTGGGCGATCACGCCAATGGAGAGCCCCATGAAGGCGAAGATCGGACCCATCCAGCGTGCGTCGCGGCGGGCGAGATAATCGTTGACGGTCACCACATGCACGCCGCGGCCTCCGACGGCGTTGACGGTGGCACCGAGCGGTCCTACCAGGGTCTTTCCTTCGCCGGTGCGCATCTCGGCGATCTTTCCTTGATGCAGCACGATCGCACCAAGGATCTGCTCGTCATACGGGCGCATGCCGGTGGTGCGGCGCGATGCCTCACGAGCGGCGGCGAGAATCTCTGGCAACTCCTTGTCGAGTGCCGCCTTGAGCGCATCACCTTCGAGGGTGCGCACCACCGCAGAGATTGCATCAATGCGTGCACGAATCTCGCCGTCGGTCGCCGCCTCCATCTCGTTGGCGCGCGCATTGACGGCGTCAAGGATCGGCTTGAGGCGACCAAGCTCGCGATCGTTTGAATCTACGAGTCGGGAGAGAAAGCCGAAGACCATCGCCGGCGGAGGCCTAGCGCCAGAATCCGGCGGAGTATCCGATCACCAGGATGCCGAAGGTTAGCGCGGCGAGCACAACCCAGTAGAGGGCACTTACCGGCCTGCT
>CAINNT010000116.1 GCA_903851225.1 uncultured Chloroflexota bacterium | reverse complement strand
GAACTGCTCTTTGCCGAGCGCGTCCGCAGTCGCCAGATTCAACGCAGGCTCCTTGCGATCAGAGAGCGAAGAGCGACCGACCAGAAGATCACTCTGCCGCAGTGGGCGGTCCCAGAGGTCACGCAGGTTTCGCGCCGCATCCACGACGGGCTGATGGACTCGGGCGTGAGGATCATCGGCGACCCCACGCTGCTTCTCGAGGTTCCCGGTCAGTCCGATGAGAACCAAGTGGAAGAGGCGGAAACGGAGACGTATGCGGAACGGATGTTTTCGCAGCTAAGCGAAGATGGGAAGCTGCGTCCAGGTCGAAGTGCGCCGCTTGCGGGGAGGGTTGCGTCGAGGGCGCTCCGACGCCTCAAGCGCCTCTTCTGATCATCGGCCGAGTCGCAACCTGCGTTGCACCGCGCGTTTCGCGGCCCTGCCGATTCTCCGCACGAGCGAAGATGCCTGAAAGCGATATCTGGTGCTCAGTCGTCCGAATCCCGGGTGCGGAACGCTCGGCTCTGAGATCCCGGCGGTGACGATCAGGGAGTACATCATGCCCGCGGCACTGCGCACATCAGAGTCGCGCTGCGTTGTATCCGTTGCGCTTGCAGTGCCGTGCTGGCTTTGGGTGATCGGCACGGCATACGCCCCGAGGTCCCCGATCACCGTGCAGCCGAGTGCCTCGATGTTTCGCGCGATCGAGGCGTTTCGTTCGATCACAGCGGGGAGGTGCTGACTCGGGATGCTGCTCTTCTGTATGGTCCCGTGCCGGATGCTGTTCACGTATCCGTCGAACGTCCGCAGCACTCCTGAGCGGTACTCCCTCAAGGTGCCACCCTGGGCAAAGAAGATCTTGTTGAGCTCTGCGAGGACATCGGCTTCGAACGCCGAGAGCGAGGGATTCGTGCGCTTCGGCGCTCGCGCGAGCGTCTCCTCGGGGATACCCAGCACACGTGCAAAGTCCTGGAAGATGCTCCCTGGATTGTGCTCGTCCACGATCAGCACCGTGACCCGTTCTTTGCCTACGACCTCCGCCCAGCGCGCGGCGATCGCATCGTAGGCGTGCTTCATCCACACACGCTGCGCCCGTGGGTGATCTGGGTTCTCTAGGACAATGTCAAGCCAGTCCACGAGACTGAGCGAACTGCCAAGTTTCAGTCCCTGCTGCCATGCCGAAGGGAGCGTAGAGGTGAGTGGGCGGATCGCAAGCACGACCTGCAACGTTTCGTGGCCAAGATCACCGACGATTCGCTCGATCGCCCTTTGGTCTGCGCTCGCAAACCATTCGCTGCTGATGAGTGCGGTTCGGCCTTCGCGATGAGCTCGTCGCGACCATTCGAGCAGCGAAGACCACTCCGAGATCGGCGGTACCTTCCCTGAGACTCGGTCGGGAATGCCAACCACCGATTTGGCCGCACTGGTCCAATGCGCATGTGCGCCGACGTATTCGATTCCGACTCCCCTGAGAGCTTCTCGATTCAGATAGAAGGCAGACTGGAGGGCGGTCGAACCGCACTTTGGAGCACCGATGTGGAGAATCGTGCGCGTTCCCGACCCCGTCTGCATGTTCATGGTGAAACGGTGGGTGATTCTGCGCGGATTGTCAACGATCGCCGGTGCGGCCACTCTTCTCGCGAAAGATCCCGAGCAGGGCGTAGGTGATCGCGCATCCCCAGACGGTCACGATCACGGCATACGCGGCGAAGAATGCCTCGCCTGTGACCCCAGCAGCCGACATGACGACACGAGCGTTCGTGAAGCAGATGAAGCCCCCAACTACCACGCCGAGTAGGCGCGCGTTGAGATGACGCACCAGGTACGCTGCGATCGGAGCGGCCACGAGACCGCCTGCAAGGAGCGCCGAGACAAATTCGATCTTCACACCTTCACCCCCGAGCGAGGTGAAGAAGCCAGCGCTTGCTGAGAGGGCAACGACAAATTCGCTTGCACCGACTGTCCCGATCACCCGGTTCGGGGCGAGGCGACCGTCTGCGAGCAGCGTTGGGGTGGTCACGGGCCCCCAGCCGCCACCACCCGTCGCGTCGATGAATCCACCGAGCATCCCCAACGGAACGAGAAACCTCGCTCCAGGGCGACCGTGTCGTTGCACCCGGGCCTTGCCCAACAAGAAGCGCAACAAGACGTAGATGCCCAGCACGAAGAGGAGGCCGCTCGCCAGTGGACGAGCCGCCTCGGTGGACAGCGATGAGAGCAGGGTTGCGCCAAGGAAGGCTCCGATTCCTCCTGGAACGGCAATCCGTCGGACTACATGCCAGTCCACGTTGCCGAATTGATGATGTGCGATCCCCGAGAGCGCGGTCGTGCCCACTTCTGCGAGGTGCACAGAGGCGGAGGCCATTGCGGGAGAGAGTCCCGCGAAGATCAGCAACGTCGACGAAGTGAGGCCATAGCCCATGCCGAGGGAGCCATCCACAAGTTGTGCTGCGAATCCAGCGATCGCGACGAGGATCAGTGTCCGCATGGTGCAGCCAACCTTTCTCTGCGGCGCACGCCGCTTATTGTCTTTATAACATAGTGAGAATACCTTGATGTGGCGCGGCGCGCGCGTATCCGGCCGGCGAAAGAGGTCGGCTCAGCGCCAGGCCTTTGGGTGGTCGAGGAGGCGTTTGACGCGGGCGCTGAAGCGTTCGTGCAGTGCGTCTGCCAGCGAGATACCCTCCAGCACTTCTCGTTCGGCCGCACGCACCGCCACGAGTGCCGCGCGAAGTCCGCGCGCGGCCCCCCGATAGGAGAGCTTCTCCGGTCGGGTTCCCGCGACGTTTGCGAGAGTGCCATCTACGGCGCGGATGATGTCCGCCAGGCTGATCTCTTTGGGATGTTTCGAGAGCGACCAACCACCTTCGGGGCCACGGCGTGCCCTGACGATCCCGCCTCTGCGGAGGTCGGCGAGTACCGCGCCAAGATAGGAGGCTGGGATCGATTGGCCAGCCCCGATTGCGGTGGTCGTCAGGGGCCGATCGCCTGCTGCCGCGAGTTCCAACGCGGCTCGAAGGGCATAGTCCGTCCGGTTGGTAAGGCGCATGGATGGAGCATACTGCAGCGATGGCACTGCACGTCGCTCCGCGCGCGCTTCCGCAAGGATCCCTGTTGTTGCACGTTGGCGCGCACAAGACGGGGACCACCTCCTTGCAGGCAGCACTCTACGAAGCCCGAGAAGGCCTCATGCGCCACGGTGTCTTCAATCTGGTTCCGCAAGGCCATGAGACGGCGAACGTTGCAGCTCGTGCGGCACAACGGCTTCCAGCGAGTGGAACTTCGGGTCCACCAGTCGACTACGCGATCTGGACGGAACTCGTGCAGGCAGCCGCTGTGCACGCGAAAGAGAGAGTGGTGATTAGCGCCGAGGCCTTCGCAACCTCCGAGCCGACGGCGATCCAGAACATCGTCCGCGACCTAGGTATGGAACGACTTCAGGTAGTCGTCACGCTTCGTGCACTTGCGAAGATTCTTCCTTCGCAATGGCAGCAGGACCTCCACGGAGCCTGGGAGAGCCGTGCGTTCGACTCGTGGCTCGAAAGCGTGCTCGCAGACCCGCGTCCGTCAAGGCGCGTAGGGCCACTCGAACTACCGAATCCATTCTGGTATCGGCATCGACACGATGCGCTAGTGAAGCGGTGGGCTGATGCAGTCGGCTCAGATCGTATGACGATCATCGTGGTCGACGACCAGCACCCGGTCGCGCTCTTTGAAACCATGGAAGGGCTACTTGGCCTGCAACCTGGTGCGTTGCCGCGCACCACTGCACAACGGAATCGGTCGATGACCTTGCCCGAAATGTTGATCATGCAACGGTACGGTGAACTACTCGAGTCGACCGAACTCGGTCGTCGTGTTGTCGAGAGACAACGATATCATCGTGCGCTCCGCATCCTCCGCAAGATTCGCCCAGACAACTCTATGGATGCAAGGCTGGAGATCCCTCACTGGTCACTCGAGCGCGTGCATGAAATCCAGGAAGAGATTATGAGTGGATTGATGGCAATGGATATCCGCGTCATCGGCACACTCAAAGACCTGAAGTGGCGACCGGTGCCAGGTCCGAGAACATCCAGCGCGGGGGCGGGGACTGGCGATCTCCCCTCGGGAGAACGCGATCTGATCGCTGAACGCATGCTCAAGAGCGCTGCGCGCAGGGTCGGACTGGATTCTCGCGCCACAGGCGACCATCGAAGAGATCCAGCAATCGGGCCCGTTCGGTTGTTCTTCTCGGCACGTCGCAGCGCAGCGCGTGCGTTCCGCCTTGCAGCGCGCTACTTGCGCATTCGGTACTAGGGCACAGAGTCTAGACTTGTG
>CAINNT010000115.1 GCA_903851225.1 uncultured Chloroflexota bacterium | reverse complement strand
CGCCGCGATTCGCGATCAGGGCGGGCTTGTGGGGATCCCGCACCCATTCGACGGTTGGCGCGGCTCACTGCTGCGCGACGAAGCAGCGCTGGCCCTCGTGCGTGAGGTCGACTGGATCGAGGGTTGGAACGCTCGACTCGTTGCACCTGGGGGTAACCAGCGCGCCGCTGAACTCGCCGTATCACGAGGCCTCCCATCGGTTGCCGCCAGTGACGCGCATACGCTGCTCGAGATCGGTGGCGCCGCCACGATCATGACGGGCGATCTCAGTACCGCTGCCGGATTTCACTCGGCCCTTCGCGGTGATCTCACGCGCATCACAGGTCGCGGCGCGCTCGTTGCGCGCCTCTTCACGCCGATCGCAAAGGTGATCAACGCCGCGCGTGGAAATCGAAGAGTTCGCCCAGGCGTGACCTTCGTCGAGCGTTAGGCCACCAGATGTTGCTCGCCCGGCTGACGCGTCGCTCCACCATCGTTGCCCTGCTGCTGACCGTTGTGCTCGTGGTCGGCGTGGTGCGCGCCGCAGGATCGTTTGATCTCAACGAGGTGGCCACAACGCTCAACCGCGCACACGTGGCATGGCTCATCGTTGCCCTTGCCGCCAGCTGGGCCACCTTTCCGTTGCGAGGGTTGCGTTGGCGCGTGATCCTCTCCGCGTCGGGGTTCACCATCTCTCGCCGCGCGGCCACCGAGATCCTTACGCTCTCGTTCTGGGTGAACTGTGTCTTGCCGGCCAAGATGGGCGATGTCTATCGCGGCTGGCTGCTGAAGCGCAACGGCGCAACGTCGTTCGGCAACGCCGTCGGCACCGTTGTTGCAGAACGACTTGTCGACCTAACAACCGTTGCGCTGCTTGGTGCGGCGTCGACATTCGTTGCATTCGGTGGCAAGCTTCCGCCGACCGCGCTGGTCTTGACCGCCATCGCTCTCGGAGTTGCCGCGGCAACAACGCTCCTGCTGCTCGTTGCACGTGGCTTCGCCGCTGCGCTTGTGTACGTTCTGCCGATCCCAGACGCCATCAAGAGCGGCTTCACGAATGCAGTTGCCTCGCTGCGTGCAGGGAGTGGCGGTCGAGTGATTCGCACCGCCCTGCCGTTTTCGGTTGCTATCTGGATCGGCGAGTCGCTGCGACTCGCTGCTGTTGCCACGGTGCTGGGGCTCTTTATGGTGAATCCTGCTGCTGGGCAAATCGGCATCGCGAGCACCATCTTCGTTGCACTCGTTTCGGCGGTGCTCACCGTTGTGCCGTTCACGCCGGCGGGAATCGGCATTGTCGAGGCGGGGATGGTGGGAATTCTCGTTGCGCTCTTTGGCTTCACGCCAGAGTCGGCAATTGCACTCGCGCTACTTGATCGACTTGTTGGAGTGGGGAGCCTGGTGGTCCTTGGCGGCGGGCTCTTTGCACTCTCGCCATATCGGCGCGGGGTTGGCTCGCTGCGTTAGCGCTTCTTCTTTGCAGCCGGCTTCGCTACAGCTCGTCTCTGTGCCGGCCGCCTTTTCGCGGGGGCTTCAGGCTTCGCTGGAGCCTTCTTTGACTTCTTGACCCTCGGCTCCTCAGCGGGGAGGGGCTTCAACT
>CAINNT010000114.1 GCA_903851225.1 uncultured Chloroflexota bacterium | reverse complement strand
GCGCGATCCCTTGCACCTTCTGCTCGAGCACGTCGGTGATGTCGGCAATCTCTGGAGCAAGGCGAATGCCCGCTGGGAGCCCAGTGGTGTAGTTCGCTGGCAGGCCAGCCGAGGGATCAAACTGCTGCCAGTAGGCATACGGGAAGTCTTCGTAGAAGGCGACCTTGTCGCTCCAAGCGATACCAGGCATCGTCCACGCCTGTGCATCACCAAGCAGTGCCGCGCCAACACGGCGGCAAAGCTGGTGGTCAACATGCGAGCCGATGCCGAGCGGGAAGTAGACGCGCTGTGGTTCAAGTCGCGCGATCTCTTTGCGCAGTAGATCAATTGGCGCTGCGTCGTTCTCGCGCACGGTGCCGAGCAGTTGTTCGTCGCCCTCGTAGCCGCGGAAGACCGCGTCGGGAAGATCGAGGAAGACGACGGCCGCTTCGGCGAAGAGTGCGTAGCGCTCGTCCTCTTGGCGGCGTTGCGCCATCGCCTCGCCTGCTGCTGCGGCCACGGCAACGGCGCCAGGATCGATCACGCCCTGGCCGTTGCTGGTGTCGCGCGTGCGCCCACCTGGGAGCGATGTGGCGCTGATGTCGGCGCGGCGGTACCACGAGGCGCGCTGCCAGAACTCCTTGGCACTGTCGTCGGCCTCGCGTTGCGTCTGCTTCAGTCGCGCAGGCTCGGCCTGCCACGGGGCGAGCGCCTCGGCTGTTTCGCCTGGCACCGCGTGGTCGGCGGCAATGGAGCCGCTGTCGAAGGCTTGCGTTGCCGGCCAGATCGCCTTGCCGCCAAAGCCGAGCGCCTGGCGCTGATACGGGGTGAGGCGCTCGAGGTCGCCGTGACCGGAGTAGACGCTGAGGATGATCACGTTCTGCCCGAGCTCGCGCAGGTTGGCGATCAAGCCGCCGCAGGAGAGTGCCGCGTCGTCGGGATGGGGGGAGACGAAGATGTGGCTCACGCGCGGCAGCCCCTCGTTACGGGGTCGCGCTGGTCGACGGCGAGGCGCTCGGTGATGCCGATGGTGCTGGGGTCGCGGTGAGGAACTTGTTGACCGAGGCGGCGAAGCCGTCTGGGCCGGAGATCAGGGCGTAGGCGATCACCCCGCCGATCACGAGATAGGCGAAGGTGACGAAGCGACGGGCGCCGCGGTCGCGTGGTGCGGGCTTTGGGGCAACTGGCTGGGTGCCGTTCTCTGTCATGCGCCGATTCTAGCGGGAGAGTTAGCGGAGAGTCGCATACCCCGTGAGCTCAACATAGGAGCGCCCCGTGATCGGGCGCCCAGCTAGGGTTCCCACCACCGAGTTCGCCCCCTCCCAATAGATGACCCCGGTCGTCTCGAGGGTGTTCAACTCCTGGTCGGCCACCTCCGGGGTCACCGTCACGTCGAGGTCGATCTGCGCGATCTGCACCCGCCACCCCGACGGCCAGGTCGCCCCGGTGTGCGGGCTGGTCCAGGAGCCGAGCGCGGTCAGGCTGATCAGGTCGCCCTCGATATGCTGAACCTCTCCGTTGGCCTCTACCCAGGTGCCGTACACGAGCGGGAAGGTCCCATCCTTGGCGCGCACGAACGAGAGCATCAGGTCGCTGCCATCGCTGAGG
>CAINNT010000113.1 GCA_903851225.1 uncultured Chloroflexota bacterium | reverse complement strand
TCGAACAAAGCAGCACGCACGCGCACACACACGCACACACACGCGCACACACGCGCACACACGCGCATGCACACTCGCCCATGGGAATTCAACGAATGCACAACCACGAAGACAACCACACACACAACCACTAGTATGGAGAGCATGACGATGTGCTCGTCGTGCGTGCGCAAGTCTTAGCCCAACGGCCTACAGGCCCACGGGTCGCGAGGGGAGCCTTCCAAGGGTGGTGTGCGTGGATAGGTGCAGTGTGCTTGCCCGACATGCCACCCGCGGCTCCATGGCGCTGCCCAACCTGCGGCTTGCTTCTGCCATCTGCTAGCGTGGCGCCTGGATACGCCCAGCTTCTTCTAGATCTTCAGGAGTTGCCGGCGGCGACACACCGAGATGTCCAGCAGCGTCTAGAGGACTTCAAGGAGCGTCACGACTTCGGGCCCGAGCGCGTCTGCTGCCTATGGTACCTCTCGAACCAAGTGCAGGTTCACGAGTGGGTGTCCAGGGAACTTCGACCACGTGCCAGATCTTCCGAACGATCGTCGAGCGTTAAGCTCACCTTCGAGTCCAGCGGCTCCTACACGCCGGAGGAGCCGGTGCTGCGGGTCGCCGCGCCAGATGGCATCGAGGCCGCATGGGCTAGGGAGCGGCACTGCTTCTCGCGACTGCACGACGCATGGTGCGAGGGTTTGCGCGCGCTCCGAGAGGACCTTGGGGTCATGACCGCCACGTCTCAAATCGGCGAGGCCAGCATCGACCTGTCGTTGAGAGTTCACAGCGCCGGTGCGCCGTTTCTCCGAAACGACAGCACAGTCTTCCCCGTCTTCGGTCACTTGGAGCTGACCTGTCGTCTCGGCGAGATGCAGCAGCAGCGCGTGCTCCCCGAGGTCTTCCTGGGGAATCTGCCAGGGCCTCTGCCAGGTGCTCCTCTGCTTATCGATGGCAAGTACTACCATCCGGCACTTCGTGAGGTGACGATCGACAACGTGGCACTGGTGCATGAGCTCTCGCCGTCCGCGCTGCGCGCCGCCCTGAAGTGCCTTGACGCAGCGGACGTGCATCATCGCGATGATCCGGTCTTCGCGTGCACCTTTCATTCAAGGCCAAATCGATGGCTGGCGCAAGAGCACCAGCGCGTGAGTCTGCGCATCTGCGCCTTCCATGACGACGGCGGCGGCTTCCCCTATCTTCTCTGGCTCTCTGGTGTCTGGAACGCCTGGGGCCTTGGCGACGAAGGTGCGTCGCTACAGGTGCCTCTCCAGCGAGCTCTAGCCCTCCTCAGAGCCGGCAGAGCCGGAAGCCTTGAGGAACTCGTGTGGCCTCGCCTCGTTCGATACCTCGGTGATCAGCACCCCTGGCGACTGGTGGTGCTGCGTCGTTCCTTGGCGACAGCTCGCCCGCCATCCTCGCGAGCCGCCGCAGTAGCTCCAGACGAAGACCTTACTCAAGAACAGCTCCTGCGCTTCTTCCCACACGTCGAGGGCGCTGAAAGGCCGGCTGACGCGGCGCTCGAGTGTCTCGTGGACATGACGGCGCACCTCCTTTCCGTGGTGCTCGGCGCCATGGAGCCGGATACGCCGCGAGACTACGTGGGATGCCAGGGCGGCAGCCACCTCTTTCTCCAAACATGCCGTAAAGTCATCGAGCCGCTCCTTCGCTTTGACAAGCTCCAGTGCATCGAAGTGCAGGCGGACTTGGAGGGCGACGCGGTGGATCTCGCAGGTGAGCTCGCGAGTGAGGAGTTGGCGTGTGAGGAGTTGACGGAGTTGGCGGAGTTGACGGAGTTGGCGAAGAAGCTGGTAGCTTCTAGCGACTCCCCCGCAGACCACTCCATCGCGCTCGTCACTGCACGCAACGTCCTTGGGCGCCTTGCAAAGGATCACCGCAAGAGCGGCAGGCACTGGAGCACTGGCCTTGTCGGCCGATTTATTCGCAGAGGCCACGCCGAGGACGCCGAGGGAGGCCATGCC
>CAINNT010000112.1 GCA_903851225.1 uncultured Chloroflexota bacterium | reverse complement strand
TCGTCGAGTCGATTCTGGATCGAAACGAAGCGCACGCGAAGCCCCGCCCCCGAGAGTCGTGCGCCGATGTTGTAGGCGGTGTTTGGCCCGCCGGTTGCACCGGCGATGCGAAGTCCGGGGAGCAGAATGGTGATGCGTGGTGGTAGGTGTGGCTGCGCCGCAGTTGGTGCCAGCGACACGACCGGCACGAGCGACGGCGCGTTGAGATGAGCGTAGCGCTTGGCGACTTCGTTGGGATCGGGTCGCCCGAGGGCCTTACGAATCGTGCGACTAAACGGGAGCCTCACGCGAGGCCGACCCTCTCCTTCACCTCGCGCATCGTCTCGGTGACGATCGGCAGCAGACGGGCGGCGCCGTCGCCGAGGATGTTGTCGATTTCATGCGGCAGGGCGAGGAGTTCGTTGTAGCGCTCGCGGGCAGGGGCGTAGTGGGCGACCAGGCGCTCGGCCAGCAGGCGCTTCATGTCGGCGCAGCCGGTGGCGGCGGTGCGCTCGTTCTGCCAGAGCTCTTCGTAGTTGGCGCTCACCAACTTGTGCAGTTGGCAGACGTTGCAGGCCTCGGGGTGCCCCGGGTCGCTCTTGAGCGGGCGCTGGGTGTCGGTCACCGAGCCCATCACCTGCTTTTTGATCGTCTCGGCGTCGCTCAGAATGTCGATCGTGTTGCCGATCGACTTGCTCATCTTCTTCTCGCCGTCGGTGCCCAGCACCACGGGGGCGGTGGTGAAGACGGCCGCAGGCTCTGGGAAGGTCTCGCCGAACTTGTTGTTGAACGAGCGGGCGATCTCGCGGCTCAGCTCCAGGTGCGCGGCCTGATCTTTGCCGACCGGCACCACGCTCGCCTTCGGCAGCAGAATGTCGGCCGCCTGCAGGATCGGGTAGGTGAGCAGGCCGTGGTTGATGTCGTCGGCCTGCTGCGCCTTCTTCTCCTTATAGGTAGGAGTCCGCTCGACCCAGCTCACCGGCGTCACGGTCATCAGGATCCAGGCGAGCTCCTGCACCTCGGGGCGGTGGCTCTGCACAAACAGCGTGCACTTGTTCGGGTCGAGGCCCAGGGCAATGAGCGCCGCGGCCATTTCGCGTGTCTGCCGTCGGAGCTTCTCGCCGTCGTGCACGCTGGTAAGTGCGTGGTAATCGACGATGCAGTAGATGGACTCGTAGTTCTCCTGCAGCGCCACGTAGTTCCGAATGGCGCCCAGGTCGTTCCCCAGGTGCGGCGCCCCGCTCGGCTGGATCCCCGAATAGGCGCGGATCGGCTGCTTACTCATATGGGGGAGTGTAGCGGGGCGGGGAAACGGAGAACCCCCTCGACACGCATCGCTGCGATCGAGGGGGTCCGCTGCTCCGCTTGGAGCGTTGTGCTTGTTTCGGTGTGCGCTACTTCGCCGTAATGCGGCGGTAGAGCACGGCACCCGATGCGTACGTGAAGACCAGGCCAACGCCGGTCCCGATCGAGCTGCCGATTGCGGCTGGCAGCGAGCTCGTGAGCAGGCCCACGAGAATGCCGATCAAGAGGAAGACGATGCCGCCGCCAAGGCTCCAGAAGAAGATCTTCAGCAGGTGACCCTGCGTGCCACTCCACGATGCCTTGACGGAATCGACAGCTCCCATGCCGTCGGCTGCGAACCAGCCGGCCTGGCCGAGGCGCATCATGAGATAGACGTAGACGATCAGGAAGAGCACGAACAACCCGGTCGTTACGCCGGCATCATTTGCGGCAACGGCGCCACCAATGACAACGACCAGCCCAACAACGAAGATGCCCACCGTAGCGAGCGTCACCAGGAGGCCTGCGGCGAACACCGAGAGGCCGCGCTGTCCGATGACGCTGACGGTCTCACCAATGGTTGGCGTTGCACCTTTGGCCGTCGTGGCGAGCGATCCGTAGATCTGCCCGTACACGGCAATGAAGATGCCGGTGACGATCGAGATTCCCGATGCCGTGGCGATCGGACCCGCCATCGCGCCAATCGAACCGACATTTTCGAAGCCATCAGCCAAGATCGGCTTCAGTACGAGGTCGGTGGCGTATCCGACAGCGACGCCGAGCAGAATGATCGGCAAGCTGAAATAGGGCATGAAGAGCCCGCGAACCGCAGACGACACGTAGTCGCTGAAGGCGAGGTCCTTCCCCTTCTTTCCATTCAGTAGTGACATGTTCCCTCCCTTATGCCCGCTCTAGGTGAGTGGGCTTCGGAAAGTATGCCCCACGAATGTGGCCCGTACGCGGTTAGGCGCGGCGGAGCAGCTGGGTGCCAGCGAGTGCCGTGAAGGCGGTGAGCGTGGTGAGCAGGATCAGCATCTGGGTGGCCTGCCGATCGGCGGTGGTGGTCGAAGGCAAGAGGGTGCCTAGTACCCCAATGTAATCCCCACCTGATCCCACAAGCGCTGATCCGCCAACGAGGATCGCCCCGCGGTAGTTCGCCATGGCACGCACATCCGTCGCGCTCTCAATCTGCGTCGCCTGGCCGCCCTCTGCGGTGTCACACGCGAAGAGGCTATTGCCGCCAACGAGGAGCAGCCCAGTGCTGGTCACGGCCATGCTGCCGTAGACGTTGCCCCCAATGTCGAGCTGCGTCGAGCAAAGCGATCGCCAGGTGTTCCCCGCGGTGCGCAGATATGCGCCCTCCCATCCAGAAACGTACAGGTCGCTGCCGGAGCGAAGTGCGCCGTACATAGAGACCGCCGGTGTGTCTTGGGCATACCAGGCGGGTGTCAGTGAACTGTCATAGCGGGCGTTCGAATTTGCACCCGCGACGCCGCCAGCTGCGCCGAAGTCCCCTGCAACGAGCATCCCGCCATCTGGGTGCGACGCAAAGTTTGAGACGAAACCTGAGAGCGCAGCTCCTCCGGAGCCGTTGTCACCAAGCGGCGACCACACGTTCGGCACCGCCACTGCGCAACTCACGCTCACGCCCCCGCACACCGTAACCTCGGGCACCGATGCGCCGCAGGTGGTGAACACCGATCCAACGCACGCGCTCCACTGCCCGACCATGGCGTAGGCGATCAGTGGGTCGCCGTTCACGCTGGCGAAGTTGCCACCAACGTAGAGCGAGCCCCCAGACTCATCGGCGTAGATGTTGTAGACAGAATTGGTCAGGTTCACGGGAATGAGTTGCGCATCGGGGCAATCGCCGAAGCCCGCCCACGTTTGCGTGCTGATGGTGAAGTAGGTGAGGTTGTTGCAGTCGACCGCGCCGGTATCAACGGTGTAGCGACCACCGGCGTACACCACATCGCCCGACACCGCGATGCTGTACACCGTGCCCGCCGTAATTGAGCCGTCGGTCGCGCCTGCAGGGGCGAGTGCCTCCCAGGCATTCGTGCTGCCGTTCCACTTTGCGATGCGATCTGCCGCGGCAATTCCAGCAAAGTCGGTGAATGCCCCGCCGACGTACACGTCGTCACCAACAACCGTGATCGACCAGACCGCGCCATTGGCCAGCGGACCACTCTCCGTGCCGACCATTGGGCTCCAGGCAAGGTCTTCGACCGACGGCGGCGTTCCCACGGGCGCCGCGGTGACGACAAGCGTCGCGGCGGCGGCGAGTAGGGTGGCAATTAGCTGGCGGGCTCGCTTCATGCGGGGGAGTGTATCGGCTCGGTTGTGGCGTCACACCCCTCCGCTACCCTTACCGCATGGCAGAGCAGGCGGGTTGGCAGGGCGAGCGACTCACGATTGGACTCCTTGGCGGGGGCACAGTCGGGGCTGCGGTTGCGCGCGGGTTGGCGAGCCGAGCCGAAGAGTGGGGGATCGGCATCGCGGGGATCGCGGTGCGCGATATTGCCAAGGCGCAG
Source organism: uncultured Chloroflexota bacterium (assembly GCA_903851225.1). Classification (GTDB taxonomy): domain Bacteria; phylum Chloroflexota; class Limnocylindria; order Limnocylindrales; family Limnocylindraceae; genus Limnocylindrus. The sequence continues at coordinate 200 of CAINNT010000112.1, read as the reverse complement.
GCGGCCGGACTCGACCGCATTGCACCACTCACGACTGACCCTGCGGCCCTTGCCGCCTCTGATGAAATTGATGTCGTCGTCGAGCTCATGGGCGGGCTGGATCCCGCCATGCCGATCGTTGAGGCGGCGCTCAAGGCGGGCCGACCTGTTGTCACCGCGAACAAGCTGCTCTTGGCAACGTTTGGTGCGCGACTCGAATC
>CAINNT010000111.1 GCA_903851225.1 uncultured Chloroflexota bacterium | reverse complement strand
TCCAGGAGGGGCCCAGCTCGACCGCGCAATGAGCCTGCGAATTCGCGTATTCGATGACCACTGGCAGGGCAGGTGCGTCGAGCGCCTCGCCGGCTGCGAAGGGCGCGATCACGCTGCGCAAGGCAGCTCCATCGGCATTGCCGTTGAGCCGGATGCGCAATCGCTTGCCGAACTCGCGACGCGCTGCAGCCAGGTCGAGCAGTCGCTCCGCCACCACGCGCTGTCCACCGGTGTAGTCGTCGCGGCTGACCTTGCCCAGCACCACGAGAATCTCGTCTTCGCGCACCACGCGACGATTGGCTTCGAGCGTTTCGCTGAACACTGACACGTCGACGCGCGCCGAACCATCGTCAAGCGTGACGAAGACCATCTTGCCGCGACGCGTCATTTGCGTGCGCTGAGCGGCCACTACGCCAGCAAGCCAGACGGGTTGCTGAGCCGGCGCGATCTCGGCAAGACGCGTACGGATGAAGCGGCGCACCTCGCCCTCATGGGCGCTGAACAGGTGGCCACTCAGGAAAAACCCAAGCGCAAGCTTTTCTTCCTGCAGTCGCTGCCGCTCGCTCCAGGCGGGCACCTGCAGCCATTCGGCGGCGAGGCCTCCGCCCGCGCCGGCATCGCCGAACAGGCTCGCCTGATCGACGGCGGCTCCGGCTGCCTCGCCTGCTTCCATCGCGCGCTGCGTATTGGCCAGCAGTTTGGCGCGATCCGGATCGAGACTGTCGAACGCCCCGGCACGCACTAGAGCCTCGACAGTACGCCGGTTGACAATCCGGCGATCGACGCGCGCGCAAAAATCGAAGAGATCGGTAAATGGCGCTTGCGCGCGCGCGGCGAGAATATTTTCGACCGCATTGTGGCCCGTACCCTTGACCGCACCCAGCCCGTAGCGGATCTGATCATCACTTACCGGCTCAAAACGAAAGCCTGAAAGATTGATGTCGGGCCCCAGCACCTTCACACGATTGGTCTGCGCATCCGCGACAAAAAGCTGCACCTTGTCGGTGTCATCCATATCGGAAGACAAGGTTGCAGCCATGAATTCGGCCGGGTAGTGAGCCTTGAGCCATGCGGTCTGATAGGTCACCACCGCATACGCCGCGGTATGCGATTTGTTGAAACCATACTCGGCAAACATCGCCATAAGATCGAAGAGCTTGTTCGCCAGGTCGACTGGGTAGCCCTTTTCCTTGGCTCCGTTGACGAATAGCCCGCGGTGCTGGGCCATTTCCTCAGGCTTTTTCTTGCCCATGGCCCTGCGCAGCAAATCGGCGCCACCGAGCGTGTAGCCGCCGATGATCTGCGAGATCTGCATGACCTGTTCCTGATACACGATCACACCGTAGGTGGGCTCGAGACAGGGCTTGAGGTCGGGGTGGAAATAATCGATCGACTGCTGGCCCTTCTTTCGCAGGATGAAGTCATCGACCATGCCCGAGTTCAGCGGACCGGGTCGGTAGAGCGCGAGCACCGCGATGATGTCCTCGAAGCGATCAGGCTGAAGCTTCTTGAGGAGCTTCTTCATGCCGTCGCTTTCCAACTGAAACACCGCGGTGGTGTTGGCTTCTCTCAGTACCCTGTACGCAGCGGGATCATCGAAGCTCAGCGCGGCGAGATCGAGGTTCAGCCCTGGGTGGCGTGAGTTGATGTATTCCTCTGCCATCCTGATGATGGTGAGATTGCGCAGCCCTAGAAAGTCGAACTTCACCAGTCCCACTGCTTCGACGTCGTCCTTGTCGAACTGGCTGATCACTCCGCCTTCGGCGCCGGGCTGCTTGAAGAGCGGGCAGAAATCGGTCAGGCGACCCGGAGCGATCAGAACGCCGCCTGCATGCATGCCGACGTTGCGGGTGAGATCTTCCAGAGGCTCGGCGAGCGCGAGCAATTCGCGGACCTCGTCTTCATTGCGCTCACGCTCGGCGAGCGCGGGCTCTGCCTCGCGGGCCTTGGCAAGCGACAGCGGCTTGTTCTGTACGACCGGTATCAGCTTGGAGAGCTGATCGCAGAACGTGTAGCTCATGTCGAGCACCCGTCCAACGTCGCGAATGACC
>CAINNT010000110.1 GCA_903851225.1 uncultured Chloroflexota bacterium | reverse complement strand
TCAAGAAGGCCTTCCGCAAGGCGGCCCAGAAGCATCACCCCGATGTGTCGAAGGCACCCGACGCTGCGGCCAAATTCAAGGAGATCAACGACGCCTATCAGGTGCTCTCCGACCCAACGCAGCGCGCCCGCTACGACCAGTTCGGCGAAGCGGGCATAGGCGGCAACGCCGGGGGCCCGGGTGCCGGCGGGACAGGCGGATTCCCTGGCGGATTCCCCGGCGGCTTCCAGGGTGGTTTCGGTGGCGGCGGCATCGAGGATCTGTTCGAAGGCTTCTTCGGTGGCGGCGGCCGCAGTGCGCGGCGCAGCGGCCCGCCCCCAGGTGAAGACCTGCGCTACGACCTGCGCGTGGAGTTCAGCGAATCGATTCGCGGCGGCACACGCGACCTCGACCTCAAGATGAAGGTCGCCTGCGACGGCTGTTCGGGGAGTGGCGCCGCCAAGGGCTCAGGAACCAAGGAGTGTGACGGCTGCGGCGGGCGCGGCTCCGTGCGCACCGTGCGCCAGACGATGCTCGGCCAGATGGCAGTCGAAGCGCCGTGCGCCAAGTGCGGCGGCGAGGGGCGCATCATCGAGAAGCAGTGCCTAACCTGTCGCGGCGAGGGGCGACTCAACGGATCCAAGCGACTGCATGTGGAGATTCCACCGGGCGTTGATGACGGCACGCAGATTCGACTGAGCGGTCAGGGTGAGCCTGGTCGCCGCGGCGGCCCTGCAGGGAATCTGTACGTTGTCATCGAGGTGAAGCAGCATCCGCAGCTGGCACGCGACGGCATCAATCTCGTTACAGAGGTCCCCCTCTCGATTTCTCAGGCGGCACTCGGCGCGCGCGTGGTGGTGCCCACCGCCGAGGGCGAAGAGGAGATTGAGATCAAGCCGGGGACGCAGCCGAACGAGGTGCTGCGCTTGAAGGGTCGCGGTGCACCAAACGTTCGTCGGCCAAGTCAGCGCGGCGATCTGCTGATTCACATCGCAATCGAAGTGCCGAAGAAGTTGAGCGGTGATCAGCGCAAGGCGCTGGAGGCATTCGCCAAGGCGAGCGGCGAGGATCGACGCTGAGCTCCGACGGTTGGCTCGAGCTCAGTATTGCGTGCGACCCCGAGGCGGCCGAAGCGATCAGCGAACGACTCGGTCGACTCGCTCCAGCGGGCACCAGCGCCGAGCCCGCCACACCGCCGCCGATCGATGGCGATGCACTCGGACCTGTCCATGACCCGACCGCACCGGTCCGGATTCGCGCTTGGCTCCCCGACAACGAGGGCAACCGCGCCGCAGCACGCGCACTGGTAACGGAGCTTGAGCGCTTCGCAGCATTCTCAAGCGGCGGTGTCGGTTTGCGCGGCATCGGACCCTTGGAGGTACGACCGATTCCTAGCGAGGAGTGGGCGACCAGTTGGCGCGCCGAGTTCCCCGTCTTGCGTGTTGGCCGAATCGTCGTGCGCCCTCCATGGCGGGAGCACACCGCCGCCCCAGGCGATGCCATCGTCACCATCGATCCGGGGCAGGCATTTGGCACAGGCTTGCATCCAACGACTCGCCTTGCGTTGATCGGCTTGGAGCGATGGAGTGCCGCCGACCGACTCGGCAAACTCCCACCGAGCGGTCCAGGGGTGCTCGACGTGGGTACGGGGAGCGGCATCCTGCTGCTCGCGGCGATCGCCCTTGGTGCGTCGCACGGGACCGGCGTCGACATTGATCCGCTCTCCGTTGCCGCCGCTACCGAGAATGCGTCGCGCAACGGTGTTGCCGACCGAGTCACCATTCAAGCGGGCTCGCTTCCGATCAGCGCGCCGGCACCACTGGTGATGGCAAACCTCGTTGCATCGCTGCACATAGAACTTGCCCCGCAGCTCGTTGCCGCGATGGCGCCAGGCGGTCGGCTTCTGACCAGTGGCATGTTCATCTCGCGCGCCGACGAGGCGATCGCCGCACTGCAGTCGGCGGGTGCAACACTCGTTGATCGCTGGGAGGAGGGGGAGTGGGTCGCCGCCGAATTCAGCGACGGTCGCGCTACACTCAACGCATGACCGACTGCCTCTTCTGCAAGATCATCGCCGGTGAGATCCCGAGCACGCAGCGCCACAACTCCGATCTGGTCATCGCCTTCAACGACATTGCCCCACAGGCGCCACTCCATGTGTTGATCGTGCCGCGTGAACATATCGGCTCCGCCGCTGACCTACGCGACATCCCTGCGCATGGAGCACTCTTGGCGCGCATGCATCACGTTGCCCAAGAGATCGCGGTCGATTCCGGGTACGGTGATAGCGGTTGGCGACTCGTCAGCAACGTTGGCGATGAGGGCGGCCAGGCGATCGAGCATCTGCACTATCACCTGCTTGCCGGGCGACAGCTGACCTGGCCACCGGGATGAGCGAGGCACCAACGACGCGTAAACGTCGTTTCCCGTACAGCACCGTGATCGTCTTGGTTGGCGGCATGGCGATCTTTAGCTTCCTGTCGGGTGGCCCGCTGGTGCCAGACCCACAAGGTCCCGCCGCGTCGGCGGCGCCGACGGCGCGAAGCTCTGCCGAGGCGGCCCAGGTGGAGGGTCTCCTTGTATCCGTGGTGACCGCCGCTGGCCTCGGGCCGGTGACGAGTGGCGGCGACGTTCGTCCACCGCTTCCGCCAGAGATGAACAGCCTCCCCCGCACCGTGGTACGCGCAGCATCTGGCCGTGATCCGATCGGCATCCCGCTGGTCGCAATTTCGCTCCCTGACACCGCCGCCGCGCAGCTCGCCGCCGCGCAGCTCGCCGCGTATTTGGCTGCCCCCGTGAACCTCGTCCTCGTCCCCCCAGACGCTGAATTCAGTCTCTTCCGCTCGGGCAACCTGCTCGTGATTCTGCAGCGCACCCCCTCGGCCGATCTCGACAGCGAAGCGGCAAACACCCTGCTGATCACCCTGCAGGGGATGCTCGAAGAGGTCCCTATTCCGAGGTAAGTCGCCTCCGTGCGGGGGATCGGCTATCCTCCTCCCCTTAGGAGGTGCCACTTGGCAGAAGTACGTATCGGTGACAACGAGTCTTTCGAGGCCGCGCTGCGCCGTTTCAACAAAAAGGTTCAGCAGGCCGGCATCTTGGCCGAGTCGCGCCGACGCGAAGCGTTCGAGAACGCCGCGGAGAAGAAGAAGCGCAAGGACGCCAAGCGCAAGAAGCCGATGGGCGGAGCACCGCGCGGGATCTAGCCCCACGGCGCGCCCCGGTGCGGCATAGCCGCCAGAGAGGAGCAGCGCATGTCGCTTCGAGATCAACTGAAAGCCGATGTCTCGGCCGCGATGCGGTCGGGCGAAACGCTGCGTCGCGACACCCTGCGCATGGCCCTCTCCGCACTCGCCCTCGTTGAGAAGGAGCTGAAGCGCGACGCCACCGACGACGAGGTCCTCGGCGTCATCGTGAAGGCGGTGAAGACGCGCAAGGAATCCGTCGATGCCTACATCGCCGCCAATCGCGCCGACCTCGCTGAAAGCGAAAGCGCAGAGATCGCGATCCTCTCCACATACATGCCCGAGCAGTTGAGCGACGCCGATGTCGACGCACTTGTCGCCGAGGCGATCAGCGCCACCGGCGCCAACTCCGCAAAAGAGATGGGGAAGGTCATGGGCTGGCTCGGACCGAAGACCAAGGGCCGCGTCGATGGCAAGGTCCTCTCGGGGAAGGTCACCGCGGCGCTCGCCGCACGCGGATGAGCCGCAGCTCCGGGCCGCGCGCGCGCATCGTGCGCCGCAGGCGCGGCGGGATCTCCGTCACCGCTACCGAACTTCGTGCCCTCGTTGAGCGCGTTCTGCGCGTTTCTGACGCGCCCAAGAACGGCGAGGTGGTCGTCACCCTTGTTGACGACGACGAGATCACCGCGCTGAACGAGTCGCAGATGAAGAAGCGCGGCGCGACCGATGTGTTGAGCTTTCCACTGCTTGAGCCGACGGCGTATCCCCCGCGGCCTGGCACCGCGCGGCGCGCCGCACATGCGGTAGCGGCGCCAATTGTGACTGACGAGCTGCTCCCACTTGGCGACATCGTCATCAGCGTCGATCGCGCTGTTGCGCAGGCGCGCGATGGGCGCGGTGGCACCGACGGTGCAACGCGCCACGCGCCAGCTGACGAACTTCGACTGCTCGCAGTCCACGGCGCGCTGCATTTGTGTGGATGGGATCACCGATCACCCGCCGGTCGTACGGCAATGTGGGCAGAGCAGGAGCGGATTCTGCGTGCGCACAAGCGCGCGATGGGAGCGAAGCGATGAGCCAGGAGCGCCGGCTCGTTGTTGGTCTCGGCAACCCGGGCGACAAGTATCGCTACACGCGACACAACATCGCCTGGCTCGTGCTCGATGCCTTCGCCGATCGTGTGAACTGGCGCGGTGGTGGAAAGAGGCGCGATGCGGCGATGGTGCATGCCGGTCGCGTGCTCGGCCTGGACCTGGTCATGGCGAAGCCCGACACCTTCATGAACGAATCTGGCATTGCCGTGCGCAAGCTCCTCGCCGCCGAGCGCGTGCCACTCACGGCGCTGCTTGTGGTCGTAGACGATTTCAGCTTGCCGTTTGGCACGCTTCGCTTCCGCGAAGGGGGGAGCGCTGGTGGTCATAACGGCCTCACCTCGATCAACGAAGAGCTCGGTACCGACAAGTATCCACGCCTCCGTATCGGCATTGGCGACCCGCGGCAATCGGGAACGGCGCAGCAGCATGTGCTCGGAGAGTTCACCGCCGCCGAGCGACTTCGACTCCCTGAGGTTGAGGTTGCGACCGGAGAGGCGATTGAGATGTGGGCGCGGAGTGGTTTGAACAAGGCTGCAACCGCGTTCAATGGATGGACGCTCCCTGAGCCAGAGGCGGGTAGTGCTGCTGACCCGGCAAAGCTGCCGAAGCCAGGTGAGGTTGACGGTCCAGCCGGCGCCGACGGGATTCGCAAGACCTTACACGGCTGGCGAAAGGCTCTCGGTCGCGACAAGGCCGATCGCGAAGGGTGAACCGCCAGACTCCGTCACTCGCGCCGCTCCTCGACACGCTGCGCGCCGCAGCACCATTCACGGCACTCACCAAGCGGATTCGCACGAGCGATGCATCGCTCATTCATGTGCCCCATCCGGCAAAGGCGCAGCTCGGAGCAGCGCTCGCAATCGATCAGCGCATCGTGTGGGTTGCCCGCGACCCCGAAGTTGCCGAACGCGTAGCCGACGGGCTGCGCTCCTGGTTTCACGATCCAACTGCCGTTGTACTTCTCGAGCCGCGCAGCGCGCTCCCGTATGAGCGCGGCGAGCTGGTCATCGATGAGTCGGCCGGTCGCGTGGCAACGCTGGCCGCATGGCATGAGGGGAGCCCGCGCATCCTCGTCACCTCGCTGCTGGCGGTGGCGCAGCCAACCATCTCGCTCGCCGACCTGCGCGCCGAGACGCTGCTGCTGCGGGCAGGTGACCGCATCACCCTCGATGCCGTCACCACACGTGCGATTGCCGTCGGGTACGAGGCCGTATCCCTTGTTGGGGGCCGCGGCGAGATCGCGCGACGCGGCGGCATCGTTGACCTCTTCCCCGCCGGCGAGACCTCGCCGCTCCGAATTGAGTGGTTCGGCGATGAGATCGAGAGCATTCGCCGGATCGACCCAGCCGACCAGCGCAGCCGCGAGGCAGTGCCTCTCGTGCACCTTCTACCGGCGAGCGAGTTCCCGCTCGATGCGGCACGCGTTGCCGCCGCCCGCGCAACTGCCGAAGGGATCGTGCGCAGCGGCGGCGAAACCGAACTGCCGCCGCGACTCGCCGAGGACTTGGCGCGCTGGGAGGCGGCGATCGCGGCGCGCAACCGGGCGGAGCGCGGCGATGGACTGGAACTCTGGTCGGCGTTGCTGACGGCCGAGCGAGCGTACGACCAGGTGGGCGATGCGTTGGTGGTGCTCGACGAGCCAGGTGAGCTTCGCCGAGCAGCTGATGCTCTCTCGCGTCAAACGAACGAGCGCGCCGATGTGCTGCGCACCACACGCCTGTTGCCGGCGGGTTGGCCGTCGCCGATCCCAGAGGGCGACGCACTGATCGCGGCGCTCACCAGCGCCGGTCGCCAGCGGCTCGCCCTCACCTGGAGCTCCGACGCAACGTCGTTGATCCGTGCCGATGGTGACGACTCATTCGGCTGGCACGATCCGGTTGTGCCGAGTGGGCGATCGCGCGCACTCATTGAGGGTCTTGAGACCTGGCGTCGTGACGAGGCGCGTGTGCTGATCGTTTCGGAGCAGGCGGCGCGCATCGCGGAACTGATCACCGAGGGTGGCGAACGCGCAACGGTGAGCGAGGGGTTGATCAGCAACCCGAAGCCAGGTTCACTCACGATCTTGACCGGCGGCCTCGACGGCGGATTCCAGGGTGGCGTCGATGGGCTAACCGTGATCACCGACCGCGAACTCTTTGGTGCGACGCGCGTTCGTCGGCCGGCGGTGCATCGTCGCGGCATCACGCGCGAGGCGGCGGAGCGGCTCACCCCGGGCGACTACCTGGTGCATGTGGACCACGGCGTTGGTCGTTTCGTGGGGATGCTGCGCCGTGGCGGCGACGGCGACCAGCGCGACTACCTTGAGATCGCCTACGGCGGTACCGACACCGTCTTCACGCCAGTCGAGCAGTTGGCGCGCATCGCGCGCTACACCGGCTCAGAGCATCCGCAACTCAGTCGACTCGGTGGTGGTGAGTGGCGCCGCGCCAAGGAGCGCGCCAAGAGGGCGGCCGACGATCTTGCCGATGAGTTGCTGCGCATCTACGCCGCGCGGGAGTTGGCGAATCGCCCGGCGATCACGCCTGGGAGTCCGTGGCTCGCCGAGTTTGAGGCGGCCTTCCCGTATCGCGAAACACCGGACCAGCTCACCGCCATCGAGGCGACGAAGGGTGACCTCGCGCGGCCACGACCGATGGATCGCGTGATCGTGGGCGACGTTGGCTACGGGAAGACGGAGGTGGCGCTGCGCGCCGCCTTCGCCGTGCTCGAGGCGGGTCGCCAAGTCGCAGTGCTCGTGCCAACGACTGTGCTTGCCCTGCAGCACATCGAGACCTTCCGCCGCCGCCTCGCCGCATATCCCTTCAAGCTCGAACTTCTTTCGCGCAACGTTTCGGCGGCACGACAGGCCGAGATCGTCGCCAAGCTCGCCACCGGTGAGGTCGACCTGGTCGTTGCCACCCACCGGCTGCTCTCCAAAGATGTGGCCTTCAAGCATCTCGGCTTGCTCGTGGTCGATGAGGAGCATCGCTTCGGCGTCGCCGCCAAGGAGCGGATGAAGTCGCTCCGCGCCGAACTTGACGTCATGACCCTCACTGCCACGCCGATCCCGCGCACGCTCAACCTCGCCCTTTCGGGGATCCGCGATCTCTCCACGATCGAGACGCCGCCAGAGGATCGCCACCCTGTGGCAACGCGAGTGACCGAGGCGAGTCTCGAGTTGGTGCGCGATGCCCTGCTGCGCGAACTGGAACGCGGTGGGCAGTCGTACTACGTGCACAACCGCGTTGAATCAATAGAGGCGGCGGCGGAGCAGATTCGCCGACTCGTTCCCGATGCACGTGTGGTGGTGGGACACGGCCAGATGGAGGAGCGCGCACTCGAGCGGGTGATGGGCGAGTTCGTTCGCGGCGAGGCGCAGATCTTGGTCTGCACGACCATCATCGAATCGGGCCTCGACATTCCAAATGCGAACACGATCATCGTTGACCGGGCAGATCGCCTCGGCCTTGCACAGCTCTATCAGTTGCGTGGCCGCGTCGGTCGCAGCAGCCGTCGCGCCTGGTGCTACCTCCTCTATCGACGGGAAGAGGCGCTCACCGAAGATGCGCGGAAGCGGCTCAAGGCGATCTTCGACGCGTCGCATCTCGGTGCCGGATTTCAGTTGGCACTCGCCGATCTTGAGATTCGCGGTGCGGGTGACCTGCTCGGCGGCGAACAATCAGGTCACATCGCGGCGGTCGGATTCGATCTCTATTCGCAGTTGCTGGCCGATGCCGTCGAGGTGCGTCGGGCCAGCCGCGAAGGTCGTGCGCCGGCGACCCGTCGCACCGCGGCCCTCATCGACCTTCCGGTCTCCGCACACCTTGCCGACACGTATGTGGCCGACGAGGGGCAGCGCCTCGACATCTATCGACGCCTCGGCATCGCCGACTCCGACGCCACGATCGACGCGATCGCCGAAGAGTTGCGCGACCGATTCGGTGCGCCACCGGTGGAGGCGGCGCGGCTCCTTGAGGTGGCACGACTTCGCGCCGGTGCAAGCGAGGCGGGGCTCGCCTCGCTCCTCATCGAGGAGGGTCGTCTGATCGTGCGCCTCGGCGAACTGCAGCCTGGTCTCGCGGCTCGGGCACTGGTGGCGAACCCGATGCCGGAGCTGAGCATGAGCGGCAGCCAGATCCGCAGCCGAGAGCGCGTCTCGGGGGGCGAGGCCTGGCGTCTCGCCGCACGGCTCGTGCAGGGGGTCGTGGCTGAAGTGCGTCGCTGGGAGGCGGCGAGCGCGGCAGGCGCGCCGCTCGCGTAAACTCCCGCCGTGACCCCTGAACAGCTCTCCTCAAAGATTCGAACGATTCCCGACTTCCCGAAGAAGGGGATCGTCTTTCGCGATATCACCACCCTCCTGCAGGATGGCGAGGCGTTCGCCGCCGCCCTCGAGGCGATGACCGCACCGATCCGTGGGCTGAAGCCCGATGTGATCATCGGCATCGAATCGCGTGGCTTCATCTTCGGCGCACCGATCGCCGCAAGCCTCGGCGTCGGCTTTGTGCCAGTCCGCAAGCTCGGCAAACTCCCCGCCGAAACGATCTCGGTGGAGTACGACCTTGAGTACGGCAAGAACGTCTTGGAGATCCACCGCGATGCCCTCCAGAAGGGTGCCCGGGTGGTGATCGTCGACGATGTGCTCGCCACCGGTGGCACCGTTGCCGGCACCGTGAACCTCGTCGAGCAGCTCGGCGCCACCGTTGTGGGCATCAGTTTCTTGGCAGAGCTCCCCGTCCTCGGCGGTCGCAAGCGACTCCCAGACGGCATCGTCTCGGCGATCATCGCCTTCTAGTCGCCGCTATGGCGAAGCGCCCAGCCAGCGATCGCAGATCCTTCCTTCGCAGCATCGCCAACGATGGTGCGGCTACCGCCGGCTCACTCCTTGGCGCACTTGGTGCGCTGCGTGGTCAGGCTCAATCCCTGAGTGACGAACTGCAGGGGTCTACGCGCGAAGCTGGAGCGGAACCGACACGCCGACGAGCCGCTGAAACCACCCTCGACATGCCGGGTGACGCGGGTCTGATCAAGGCGGGTGCGGCCGCACCAGAGCCTGCATTCGCCTCACCGATTCGCGATGAAGACGGTGCAGTGATCGTGCTCGATGTGCGAGCACTCCCCGCGGTCATTGCCGAACGGCGCGCCACGAGCGCGAGCAGCATCGCTGCGCTCCTGGCCGTTGATGCGATTGCACCGGGACCCATCCGTGGGCTGGCCGCCGCCTTTGCCCTCGCCCTCGCAAGTGTCGGATCGGCTGGCGGGCGCGTTGCGCGATTGCACGCCGCGGCTGCGGCGCTGCGGAACGCCGCCCCTCTCGCGGGCTCCCTCCATGCGGAACTTGAGGCACTCCTCCCGGTTGCGTTGGCAGGCGAGAACCTCGATGCTGCGATCGCCACTCGTGCGGGAGCGCAGCTCGGCCAGCGCGCCGCTCACGGAAAGCGCATCGCCGCAGCGGTAGAGCGTGCAGGTCTCGCTCGCGGCACCATCATCGCCAGCGGACCTGGCCTCGGCGCCACCGCCTGGGGTGACCTCGCGCCACTGCATGAGGCACTGCGGGCACTTGGCGTGCGCACGTTCGCTATAGCCGCTGGCCCCACGATTGATGTGCGCGGCGCGACACGACTCGGTGCGATCGATGCCGCCGACGCGGTACGCGCCGGCTTCGCGCCGAGACTCCTCGAAGATGGCGAACTCACCAGCGAGATCGCAAACGCCGATGGCCCGATCGGTGCGTTGATCCTTGGTAGTGACGCGGTAAGCCGCGCCGGCTATGCAGTGGTTCCAGCGGGTGGCGTTGGGCTTGCTGCCGCCGCACTCTTCTCGGGGGTGCCCGTCTATCTGATCGCCGGCTCTGCACCGACCGACCTGAGTGGCGCCGAACTCACCAAGCGCGTTGCAGCGGTGAACAGCGCGGCGGCGCAGCGTGGTGCACCATTCGCCGCTCGCGGTGTGACGAGTGGGGTGCAGGTTGCAGCACCTCGGGTTGAACTTCTGGCACTTGACGGCATCACCCTGATCGATTGATGACCACTCCGCCGATCGAGATTTCGGCGACGCGAGATCGTGAGTTGGTGCGATCGCTTATCACCGGGGATCGCTGGATCACCGCACACGCCCTTGCCGATCTTGACGACGGTGAGTTTCCGCGCACGCGCTGTTTCGTGGCACGACGCGGCAGTACGCCGATTGCCCTGGGCATGGAGTACTCAGGTTGGGCGCCGCAACCGCTCCACCTGTATGGCGAGCCCGAGGGGATCGCCGCCATCTTGCAGCACGGGATTCGCCCGCGTGCCGCCTGGGTGCCGACGCCGATCGGCGGAAACCCGGTCCTTGATCTGACCTACGAGACAGAGAAGATCAATCCGATGCTGCGCATGGGGCTCACACGCGCTGAGTTCGTGCCGTACACGGGCCCCGCTGCCGCGCTCGTTGTTCCCCTTATCCCCTCCGACGCACCCGCGCTGAATCATCTCTACCAGCTCGGATTCGCCGCATGGCTGCCACCGCTCGCGGTTGCCGAGGGGGTCTATCGCGGCATTCACCGCAACGGCAAGTTGGTTGCGGCCGCAGGCACCCACGTTGTTGGTCGGCGGGAGCGCATCGCTGTCGTTGGCAACGTCTTGACTGCGAGTAGCGCGCGCGGCAACGGCTACGCCCATGCGAACACCTCGGCGGTAACCGAGGCGCTGCTCGGATTTTGTGACGAGGTGGTGCTGAACGTGCAGCGCGATAACGCCGTCGCCATCGCGGTCTACAGCTCGCTCGGGTACAGCGTGAAGGCCGAATTCGAGGAGCGACTGGTGATCCGCCGCAGTGGCATCTCGGTGTCGCGCATGCTGCGGCGCCTCTTCGGGCGCTGAGCACGAGCCACGCGCATGCCGACCCGCCCGAGATCCCGCACGCTACGATGCCGCAGATGAGTAGTCGACCCTACGCGGTCGTTCTCGCCGGTGGCGGCGGAACGCGCCTCTGGCCCTTGAGTAGCCCGAATCGGCCGAAGCCGTTTCTTCCGCTGTTGCATGGGCGCAGCCCCCTTGCGGTAACCCTCGAACGACTTGCGCCACTCGTCTCCATCGACGACACCTACATCGTGGTGGCGGCGAGCCAGGTGCAACTCGTGCGCGAGTGCGCACCACAGGTTGCTGCCGATCACATCCTTGCCGAGTCGGTCAGCCGCAACACCGGCGCGGCCGTTGCCCTTGCGGTGGCAACCATCGATCGACCCGATGACGCAGTGATGCTGGTGATTCCCGCCGACCATGCCGTGCGCGATGCTGAAGCCTGGCGCGCTGCGCTTGCCGCGGCCGCCGATCGGGCCGGTCACGAGGCGGGCGCCCTCTACACGCTCGGCGTGGTGCCGACACGACCGGAGACTGGCTTCGGCTACATCGTTGCCGACGGGGAGCGCGTCTCACGTTTTACCGAGAAGCCGCAACGCGACGAAGCCGAGCGACTGATCGCCGCAGGTGCGCGATGGAATGCAGGAACCTTTGCCTGGCGCCGTGACAGTGCACGCGCCGCACTGCAGCGATTTGCTCCAACACTCATCAGCGGCATCGGCGAGTACAGCACGGTGCCCGCAGGGCCGATCGACACGTTTGTGATGGAGCCCGCAGCTGCTGTCGGACTGGTGCGCACCCTGCCACTCGATTGCGGCTGGAGTGACATCGGCTCGTGGGGCGAGTTGCGTGCGCACCTCCTATCACGCTCGTCAACCGAAGAGATCCGCATGGAGGCACCAGGGGGGCGTACCATTGTGCTCAGCAACGAGCACGGGGTGATCGCGCTGCAGCCGAACGGTGCAGCGACGTTGAACCTCGAGCAGATGAGCGGCAGTGATCTGCGCGCCGCATCTGAGAGGGAGTAGCGATGAGCGTCGGCGAACCAACGAAGATCCTCTTCGGCACCGATGGTTGGCGCGCCAAGATCGGCGACGAGTTCACCTTTGAGAACGTCCGCCGACTCGCCGAGGGCGTCGCCCGCGTCGTCGAAGAGGATGGCGCCACCGCCAAGAGCGTGGTGATCGCCTACGACCGACGCTTCGGCTCGGAAGAGTTCGCGATTGCTGCTGCCGAAATCTTGCTCGCCCACGGCATCCCCGTTGCCTATTCGCGCACCGACGTGCCCACGCAGATGGCCTCCTACGAGGTGGTGATGCGCGGCGCGGCGATGGGCGTCGTGATCACCGCCAGTCACAACCCCTGGATGGATAACGGCTTCAAGGTGAAGTCGCCAACGGGTGCTGCCGCCGGACCAGACTTGCTGAAGCGCATCGAGGGGCATGTGGCGAGCACCCGTGGACCTGAGCTCGTTGGCCGACCATTCGACGATGCCGAAGCTGCAGGCCTCGTCGAGCGCTACGACCCGTATCCGGGCTACAAGAAATTCGTGGAGCGCAATCTCGACCTCAAGGCGATCGCCGCCCAGAAGATGCGCATCTTGGTCGACCCTGTGTACGGCGCGGGCGCCGGTTGGATCGGTCGACTCCTAGCTGGCGGCGACATGGTGGTCGACGAGATGCGCAGTGAGCGCAACCCGTGGTTCGGCGGGGTGAACCCCGAGCCGATTCGACCGCACATCGACCCAGTTCTCGCGCGCATGGCGGGGGGCGGCTACGACATGGGAATGCTGCTCGACGGCGATGCCGATCGCGCTGGCGCCGTTGATGAGCGCGGCGTCTTCCTGCATCAGCTCCAAGTGTTCGGACTTCTGGCTTACTACATGCTCGAACACAAGAACGATCTCAGCCCGATCGTGAAGACCGTCAACGAGAGCTCCATGGGAGAGCGGCTCGGCGAGCGCTACAACGTCACCGTGCACGAGACTCCGGTCGGCTTCAAGTACGTCGGCCCGAAGATGATCGAGACTGGCGCGTCGATGGGCGGCGAAGAGTCGGGCGGCTACGGCTTCAAGATGCACCTCCCCGAGCGCGACGGAATCTTCGCCGACCTGCTCCTGCTCGATCTTCTCATCCGTGAGCGCGCACGTGGTCGATCAACGATGAGCTCAGTGATGGAGCACGTTGCGTCGATCGCTGGCGCTTCGTACTACCTGCGTGTCGATGTGCACATCGATCGCGCCGCATACCCGGCGGTGAAAGAGCGCCTCGCCACCGAACTCGTCGGGAACCCGCCGAGCAGCATCGGAAGTCATGCAGTGCGCGCGGTGCCGCTCACCACCAACGACGGCGTGAAGTTCTTCACGACAGACGGCAGCTGGCTACTCGTGCGTTTCAGCGGCACCGAGCCACTCGTGCGCGTCTACGCCGAGGCGACCTCCGCCGAACTCCGCGACGAACTCCTCGTGATCGGCGAACGACTCGCGCGCGGCTAAGCTCCACGTTACGGCGCTCCATCCCACCCGAGTAGCGCGAGGCTCCCCGCATCGAGCTGCAACACAAACGGGGTGCCATCGCGCAGCACTCCCTGCACGTACCAGGCGAGCCGGCGCTGCACGCGCTGACCGACCGGCTCACCAGCCCCTTCGGTAGGGAGCACCCAGGCAATCTCGGGCCTCTCGTCCAGTGCTGCACCGTTTGGCATGAGCGCCGCAGCGGCGCGTAGCGCAGCATCACTTGGTGCAAGACGCGCGGGTGGGGCGGCAAGTGGCGACTCCTCAATCGCTAGTCCAACGAGTTCGCCAGCACCGTTCAGCACCACGCGCGTGCCGTCACCGGGCACTAGTACGCCGCGCACCTCGCGGAGCCAGATCACCAGCGTGCGCCCAGCGGCGCTTCGCACCTCTGGGCCGCCACTTGGCATCTCGAGCCCCAGCCGCATCAGGTGACGAACCGCCCGTGCGATCGCAGCACTCTCGCTGAGCGTGCCGCCCGCTAGCGGCGCACCACTAATGGCAATCAATCGCAACGATCCGTCAAGTGCGCTCTCCACGCGCATTGCCTCGATGCCGCTCGCGCCAACAAGAACCTGACGAACCCGCTGCTCGCCACTATCGCTTCGGACCAGGGTGAAGGGTTGAGCGACAAGTCTGCGCAACTCCTGCGGGGAAAGGATTTGAGCGGCGATCGCTGCAATAGGGCGAACGGCGAGCCCGGCCCCTTCTGCCAGCGGCGAACGGCTCGGTGCGATCGCCGTGCTCGGTGCACCGCAGGCCGCCAGGAGGCTAATCATCAGTAGGGCGAGTGACCATCGCACCTTATACATAGCGTCGCCCTCCAAGATCTGGGTGTTCGGCCGATGGCGCGTGCGGAAGATGTCCGTAGC
>CAINNT010000109.1 GCA_903851225.1 uncultured Chloroflexota bacterium | reverse complement strand
TGATCGACGCGGCAGGGGAGGGGGCTCGCTTCTTCCACCGCACTGGGCACGGAATCGGCCTCGAAGAACACGAGGATCCGTACATCGTGGCGGGGAACACCACGAAGCTCGTTCCAGGGCATGCCTTCTCAATTGAGCCCGGCATCTATGTGGAGGGTGTCAACGGCGCTCGCATCGAAGACATTGTTCTCTGCGGCGAGAGCGCAGTGGATCAACTCAACAATACCAGTCGCGAGCTCTATGTGGTGGCCGGATGAACGACGGACCAGTTGCCAGCCCGCAGCAGCAGGTCAAGCAGGCGACTCCAGCGCAGGTCCGCCGGATCGCCAAGGCGCGACCCTATGTGCCACTGCATGACTTGCGACGAACCTACGGCCTACCGGGTGAAGAAGAGATCACCACGCGCATTGAGACGCCCGAAGGTCCGGCATGGATCGGACTCCCCGAGCGCGAGGCGCGCATCATCGAGAGTCTCGTTCGTGAAGGAGAGATCGGCCTGATCTTTTCGGAGTCACCTCGCGCACGCGTGGTGCTCGGCTTCCACAGCCTGACGCTGCACGCCTAAGCGTCAACCCCTTCGCCGCGCAGCAGTGCGCGCTTGAAGGCAATCGGATCCGTTGCCCCAGGACGCCAGCTGCTCCCTGCGCTACCTCCGAATCCGCCGATGCCGTTTGATGCCAACACGCGATGGCAGGGGATCAGCACTCGCACGCGATTCTTGCCGAGCGCACCACCAACGGCGCGCGCGGCTCGCGGTGAGCCACTTGCCGCCGCAAGTTCGCCGTAGGTCACCGTTTTGCCGAAGCAAACGCCGGCCAGCGCGCGCAGCACGCGCTGCTCAAACTCGGTTGCCCACGAAAGGTCGGTTGCGGCGAGACGCTCACGCGCGCTGAGCTGCCCACGGAGCGCGGCATTCAGGATGCGGTTCACATCGCGTGCGCTCTTGATCGGCCCGGCAGCGCGACGCGCCACGCCACCAGTGGCGAGCGGTGCAAACGGCGCGCGAGGGTCGAGGGCGATCGCGCAGATGCGGCCGTTCTCCACGGCAACCGGAAGCGCTCCCCACGGGCTCGACCACGAGTAGATCTGCATGCGCGCAGCCTAGCCGCGAGGGCTTATTGCCCACGTGAGGCGTATACTCCCCCTGAGTATGTCAACCAAGCCTGTTCCTGCGACGCCAAACACCCCCGTGGCGGAGATTGCCCTCCCCGTCACCGGCATGACCTGCGCCTCGTGCGTGAACCGCGTGGAGCGATTCCTGAAGAAGGCCGATGGCGTGAGCGGCGCGAGCGTGAACCTTGCGACTTCGATGGCCACCATTCAGTACGCTCCAGAGGCGACGGGCGTTGCCGACCTTGCCGCCGTCATCAGCGCCGCAGGCTACGAGGTGCCCGCAGCGGCACTGGCACTTGCCGGACGTGAGGGTGATGCCGACGCTCAGGAGGCGCGCGACGCACTCGACGCTGAGCTCGTCGCCGCGCGCACCAAAGAGACGCGGGGCCTTTTGCGCGACGGTGTGATCGCAACGATCTTTGGTTTCGCCGCCATGGCCCTCATGCTCCAGCCGTGGTTCTTCATCAGCATGGAGCGCATCAACTGGATGCTGATCGTTCCCTCAACCATCATTCAATTTGTCGTTGGCTGGCGCTTCCATACGCGCGCACTGCGCGCACTACGACACGGCTCACTCACCATGGAGACACTCGTGAGCCTTGGCACGACGGCGGCGTGGGGCTGGTCGGTGGCGATCACCCTCTTTCATTCGCAGCTGATGCGTGTCGGCGTTCCGGCGCACGCAACCTGGGACGCCGCGGCGCTCATCCTTGGTTTCGTTGCACTGGGTCGCTGGATGGAGGCGCGCGCCAAAGAGCAGACGACCAGTGCGGTGCGCGGAATCCTTGCACTGCAGCCACGAGAGGCTGAACTGCTCGCAACCGCCGACGCACCAACGTCAACAACGATCGCGGTCAACAAGATCATTGCGGGCGATCTGCTGCGCATTCGCCCTGGTGGACGCATCCCGGTGGATGGCATCATCGTGAGCGGGCGAGCCGCAGTGGATGAATCGGCAATCACTGGTGAGTCACTCCCAGTGGAGCGCGGTCCAGGGAGCCGACTCGCCGCCGGCACACTCCTCACCGATGCGTCAATCGTGATGCGCGCGACGCAGGTCGGCGCAAACACCACGCTGGCACGAATCGTGGCCATGGTTGAGCGCGCGCAGGGATCGAAGCCCGCCATTGCCCGCCTCGCTGATCGCATCTCCGAGGTGTTCGTTCCGGCCATTCTGCTGATCGCCGTGGCGACCTTTGTAGGCTGGTACTTGTTCGGCGCCGAGCCGCGCCTGGTGCGCGCCGTGGCGACCGCCATCGCCGTGCTCGTGGTCGCCTGCCCCTGCGCCATGGGCCTCGCCACCCCCACCGCCGTGATCGCCGGCACTGGCCGCGGCGCCGAAGTGGGGATCCTCGTGCGCGACGCCGCCATCCTCGAGGCGGCGGGGAAGCTCCGTGCCGTCGTCTGGGATAAGACCGGCACCCTCACCATCGGCCAGCACAACCTCGTCGGCCGCCTCGCGCTCGCCAACGGGCCACTCGCCGGCGACACCGAACGCCTCCTGCAGATCGCCGCCGCCGTCGAAAGCTCATCAGAACATCCACTCGCGCGCGCGATCGTGCGCGCCGCAGGCACTGCCACAACTAACGCCACCGACTTCACCATGCACGCAGGTCACGGCGTGAGCGCCACCATCGATGGCGCAGCGGTGCGCATCGGCACCGATGCATTCACCAACACGACCAACCTCGAGCTCACCAGCTGGGCAGCAGCAGAGGCGGCCGCGGGGCGTACGCCGCTCTTCATCGCAATGAACGGTGAGTCGGCCGGCGCACTCAGCCTTGCCGATACGGTTCGCCCGGAGAGTGCCGCAGCGATCCGCGCACTCACCGCGCGCGGCATCGAGTCGTGGATCATCAGTGGCGATCGCCAAGAGGTGGTGAACGCCATTGCCCACGATCTGAACATTCCACCAGAGCGCGCCCGCGGCGGCATTCTCCCTGGCGGCAAAGGCGACGCGATCGCCGAGATCCGACGCAGCAGCAGCGGACTCGTGGCGATGGTGGGGGATGGCGTGAACGATGCGCCGGCGCTCGCTGCCGCTGACGTGGGCATCTCGATGGGTGGCGGCACCGAGATCGCGATTGATGCATCAGCTGCAACGTTGAGCGGTGCCGACCCGCGGGGCGTGCCGCTGCTCGTTGATCTCTCGCGCGCCACGACGCGCATCATCAAGCAGAATCTTGCATGGGCTTTTGGCTACAACATCCTTCTCGTGCCACTCGCCGCCGGCCTGGCACTCCCAGCCCTCGGCATCGGCCTCGACCCGGCGCTCGCCGCCGCCGCCATGGGGGGGTCGAGCGTGACGGTGGTGCTGAACGCTCTGCGCCTGCGAAGGCTGCCGCTGGAACGCGCGCGACTCAGTTAGCGGGTTAGCCCAGAAACGGTCGCAGCTCCACCCGTCGATTGCACGCTCGGGAACCATCTATCGCAAAGGCCTGCGCCTGCTGTGGTGATTCAGCGTCAATGATCCAGAAGCCGCTGTAGTGCTCAGCGCCGTTAAAGAGTGAACCAGAGGTGACTGCGCCGAGGTCGTTGCGGTTGTCGATCAGGGTTGCGCGACTCGGCTCGGCGATGCCGGCGGCGAGGATCAGGTGCTTGCCGGCCGTGAGGCGATCGTTGAATGCATCAATTGCGGCACCTTCGCCGGGGGTGGCGGTGTTGCTGCCGCCGTCAATGACGAAGATGACGAAGCGCATCCCTAGCGCAGCTTGCCGAAGAGCGCTGAGGCGTTCTGTCCGCCGAAGCCGAAGCCGTTGATCAGCACGCGGTCGATTGACTGATTCTTGCGGGCGGTGTGCGGCACATAGTCGAGGTCGCACTCAGGGTCAGGCGTGTCGAGGTTGATCGTTGGGGGCACGGTGCCCGTCTCGATCGCCTTAATGGCGGCGAGTCCGGCAACGGCGCCCGCACCACCCAAGAGGTGACCGACCATGCTCTTTGGCGAGCTGATCGGAATCTTGTAGGCGTGATCGCCAAGGGCACGCTTGATCGCCTTCGTCTCGGTGAGGTCGTTGAGTGGGGTGCTTGTGCCGTGCGCCACGATGTAGCTGATGTCGTCGATGACGGCGCCGCCATCGAGGATCGCCTTCGTCATGGAGCCTGCCGCGCCGCGACCGGTTGGCTCGGGGGCGCTGATATGGAAGGCGTCGGCGGTTGCGCCGGCACCGAGCAGCTCGGCGCGAATGGTTGCGCCGCGCGCCTTGGCATGGGCGAGCGACTCGATCACGAAGACGGCGCCGCCCTCGCCGAAGACGAAGCCGTCGCGGTTCTTGTCGAACGGTCGGCTGGCGTGCGTTGGGTCGTCGTTGCGCTTGCTGAGGGCGCCCATGTTGCTAAGCGCAGCAAAGGCCATCGGCAGGAGTGGCGCCTCAACGCCACCGGCGATCACGATGTCGGCCTCGCCGCTGCGGATCAGACGGAGTGCATCTTGGAAGGCGAGCACGCCCGTGGCGCAGGCGGCGGCCTGGGTGATCGCGGCGCCGGTGAGGCCGTACTTCATGCTGACCATGCAGGCGCCCATGCTTGGGCTCAGGGCAGGAATGGCGAAGGCGCTGACGAAGCGGCCACCCTTCTCGCGATAGGCATCGCTCCCCATGGTGACCTGCTCAATGCCACCACCACCGGTGTTGATCACCGTGGCGACGCGATCGCGGCGCTCTGGCTCCCAGCTGGCGATGTCGGCAAGGCCCGCGTGTTCGATGGCTTCGGTGGCGGCGGCAATTGCGAACTGCACGAAGCGGCTCATGCGGCGCGCCATCTTCATGTCCATGGTGAGGAGCGGATCGAAGCCCTTCACCTCGGCAGCGATGCGCACTTCATTAGGTGAGGCGTCGAAGTGGGTGATCGGGCCAGCACCCGAGCGCCCGGCAATCAAGCCATCCCAGTACTCGCCGGCGCTATTGCCGATCGGGGTGATCGCGCCGTAGCCGGTGATGACCGCGCGCTGCGCCTCGGTTCGTACGGGGGTGGTGCTCATGGCTCCTCCTACTTTCCGGTCCAGCGTCGCAGCACGATGGCGCCATTATGCCCACCGAGCCCAACGTTGTTGCTCACAGCAGCGCGAATCTCGGCCGTGCGAGTTTCGCGACTCACGTTCAACTTGCACGACGGATCTACGTTCCTGGTGTGGAGGGTTCCGGGGATCACCTGATGGTGCACGGAGAGGGCGGTGAAGACCGCCTCGACGGCGCCAGCGGCACCCATGAGGTGACCGGTCAGCGACTTGGTCGCGGATACTGGAATCTCTGCGGCACGTGCGCCGAAGGCAGCGTGGAAGGCGAGCGCCTCGCGTTCATCGCCGACCGGCGTGCTGGTGCCGTGCGGGTTGATCAGGTCGATCTCCGATGGGTCGACCTTGCCGCGCTGCAGCGCCCACGTGATGGAGCGCGCCGAGCCGGCGCCACCCTCGATCGGCTGAATCATGTCGTGCGCGTCGGCGGAGCTGCCGTAGCCAACGACTTCGGCGTAGATGGTGGCGCCGCGCGCCGTGGCCGAGGCGAGATCCTCGACGATGAAGGCGCCAGCCCCTTCGCCGAGTACGAAGCCGGCGCGATCCACGTCGTACGGTCGGCAGGCCGATGCTGGCCCTTCGCCGTCGCGCGGGCCGGCGAGGCCGCGCATGTTCATGAAGCCGATGTGCGCCACCTCAAGGAGTGGGTTCTCCGTGGAGCCGGCGATTACGGCGGTCACGTCGCCGCGCTTGATCGCCTCGGCCGCCTCGCCCAAGGCGTGGGTGCCGGTGGCGCAGGCGGAGACGACGGCCAGGTTGTGCCCCACGGCGCCCGTCTCAATCGCAATCATCCCCGAGGTGCTGTCGACGAGGCCGTGGGCGATGAAGGTTGGCGCGACACTCCGCGGTCCCTTCTCTTTCCAGGCCATCTGGTTCTCGATGAAGAGCCCCTGCCCGCCCGCGCCTGAGCCGAAGACGACGCCTACCTCTTCGCGATTCGCGTCGGTGATCTCGAGTCCTGAGTCGCGCAGTGCAGCCTTCGCCGCGGCGACGCCCCAATGGATCTCGGGACCGGTGCGACGGATCTGCTTTGCGTCAAGGAACGGTGTGACATCGAAGTCTTTCACTTCGCCAGCAACGACATAGGGCGCGTACGGGGTTGGATCCCAGTGGGTGATCTGGCCGATGCCGCTGCGGCCCTCGGTGAGTGATGTCCAAACGTCGCCTACGGTGTTGCCGATCGGCGAGACGATGCCAAGGCCCGTGATGACGACGCGTCGGGTGTGATCTGGCTCGCGCATGCTGCTGCTCCTCTTCTGATTATGCCGCTGGGTTGATCTCTTCGATGTTCAGAATTTCGGCGCCTTCGGCCGAAGGGATGCGCTTGACGAGACCGGCAAGCACGCGGCCCGACCCGACCTCAACGTAGCGCTGTGTGCCAGCCGCCGCCATGGCGTTCACGGCAGCGATCCAGTCGACACCACCGGTGAGATGATTCGAGAGCTCGTCGCGCAACTGCGCGGCGGTCGTGATTCGCGCGGCGTTCGCGTTGGCAAGCATCGGCGTCTTCGGATCGGCGATGGATACGGCAGCGAGTGCCTCGCGCATGCCGGCGGCGGCCTCTTCCATCAGCGGAGAGTGGCTGGCGATGCTGACCTGCAGTCGCACGGCGCGCTTTGCGCCAGCGGCACTTGCCGCGGCGATTGCCGCATCGACGGCTGCGACCTCACCAGAGATCACGATCTGCCCCGGCGAGTTGCGATTGGCGAAGACCAAGATGCCGAGCGTTGCGCCGGCGGCGATCACCTCGTCCTCGGCGCTCTCAGGCAAGCCGAGTATCGCGGCCATGGCACCAGGTCGTCCGCCGCCCGAAGCTTGCATCAACTCGCCGCGTCGACGGGCGAGTCGTACGCCATCGGAAACGGAAAGCGCGCCAGCGGCAACGGCGGCGGCGTACTGGCCTGCGGAGTGACCGGCGATGAGGATCGGTTCGTCGAGCGGCGTACCTGCGGCGGCGGCGCGTTCGCGCGCGGCGGCGAGCAGTGCAATGGAGATGGTGAGGATGGCGGGCTGCGCCACCTCGGTGCGCTCAAGGGCTTCGGCTGGGCCGGTCGCCATCAGCTGGCCGAGCGGCTCGCCAAGGGCGGCCTCAGCTTCAGCCAGCACGGCGCGTGCGGCGGGCGAGGCGGCGAGGGCGGCGGCACCCATGCCGACGCTCTGCGAGCCCTGCCCAGGAAAGATCCACGCGGTGTTCTGAGACATGCGGCGAATCGTAGCCGCCCCCTCCCGCCCCCTGCGCTAATGTATGCGCCTATGCATACACCTCGCCGCAGCCGTATCTCCGAGATCACGAAGGCCGCTGAGGGTCTACGAAGTCGCATCCCTGCAGTGGTACGGGTTGCCCGCGGCGAAACGGTCGAAAGTCCCCTCGACGAGGTGGCCCGCCGCCGGCAGAGCCTCGGTGAAATCGGCGGCCGCATCGTCTCCATTCGCCGCCTCTGGCGCGAACTCGTTCTCTCAACTGCGCAGCAGCTGGCACCGAGCGAACTCTCGCTGGCGCAGGTGGCCGCGCTCTATCTGCTTGCCGACGGGAAGCCGCGATCGGTAGGGGAGATTGCCCGAGATCTCGGTCGCTCACATTCGGCAACCAGTCGACTCGTGACCTTCTTGCATGAGCGTCGCTACCTTCGCGCGGCCCCGACTGATGATGCACGGGTGCGCCGGTCGCAACTTGCGCCGAGTGGCGAGGCGTTGCTGACAGCAATCGACCGCGGTCGCGCGGAACAGTTTGTGGATCTCGTGCGTCGGCTTCCGAAAGCGGAGCGTGGACTAGTTGCTGCCGCGGTTGCCGCGCTGGCAACGCGCGCGCCGGCTACTCCCCCGCGTACCCCATAGTCACGTCGTAGAGCACCTCAACGCCCCAGGCGAGGGCCTCTTGCGAAACCCGTTCGTCAATTCCGTGGAAGCGCTCCATGAAGCGCTCCTTCGGATCGAGCAGATACGGTGAGAATCCGTACGTTGGAATTCCGGCGGGCACCGTGATCTTGGCGTCGGTCGCGTACGGTGCAACGGCTGGCATCAAGATCGCCTCGCTGTCGCGGGTGCGAATCGCGGCACTCGCGATTCCCAGGATCTCGTGGTCCATCGGGTTGCTGACGGCAGCACCATATTCAATGAGATCGAGCTTCACGAACGGCGCGAGGTCTGCACCGATGCGGTCGAGCATGTTGCGCTCGGCGGCCTCGCGTGTGGTGCCAGGCAGGATGCGGCTATCAACGGTGAGGGTTGCGGACCCTGGCAACACATTGGAGCGAATTCCTGAGGTCAGAATTGTCGGTGCGAACGTATCGCGCAGTACTGCGCGCAGTGCGCGCAGCAGCTCAGGAGCACAGCCTGCGGCGGCCGCCTCGCGGTTGAGATCTTTCGCATCATCGAAGGTCTGCTCGCCGAGCAGGCGTTCGAGTCGACCAAGCGCGCCGGCGGGAAGTGCAGCACGAAGGGCGGCCAGCAGCGCCTCGTTCTCGGGCACGATCTGCACCGGGCCAGGCACCGAAACGCGCTCCACAACTTGGGCGGCACGGAGTAGGGCATTGTCGCTGTCGGGCATCGAGGCATGCCCCCACCGCCCGCTCACGGTGATCGCGAATCGGGCGAAGCCCTTCTCGGCAACTTGCAGCGGGTAGATGCGTCGACCAGCGGCGGTGATCGTCATGCCGCCTGCCTCGGTGAGGCCAACAGCAGCGTCAAGCCAGTGCTTCCGATCTTTCAGCACGAGTGCGATCCCGTCGAGGCCGCCCGTCTCTTCGTCGGCGGTGGCGGTGAGGATGATGTCGCGACGCAAGCCTGGGATCACATCCTTCGCTGGGTTGAGACCGGCGGCGCGTGCGCGCTCACAGAGTAGGCGAATCACCCCAATCTGCACCGCGAGCGCGCCTTTCATATCTACGGCGCCGCGGCCCCAGATGTAGCCCTCTTTGATGACGCCTTCAAATGGATTCACCGTCCAGCCGTCCTGATTGGCAGGAACGACGTCGAGGTGCGCGAAGAGCAGCAGTGCTCCGTCCTTCGGATCGCGTGGGTCAAGGTTTGGATTGGCGGCGGAGGCGCTACCGCGAAGTCGCACGCTGACATTGCCGCGGTCGGGGATCGGTTCGAAGAACTCTGGCTCCAACCCTTCGCGGCGGAGGAGTTCGATCAACACCTTGGCGGCGCGCGTCTCGTTGCCGGGTGGGTTCACGCTCTCGGCGCGAATCAACTGCACGAGATCGTCGCCCGCTTCGGCGCCGATCCGCTTCATCAGTGCGGCGTCTACGGAGGCAGAGGGGAGACCCTTCGGAAAGTGGTCTGCAGCGGTTGCGGTGAAGCGCG
Source organism: uncultured Chloroflexota bacterium (assembly GCA_903851225.1). Classification (GTDB taxonomy): domain Bacteria; phylum Chloroflexota; class Limnocylindria; order Limnocylindrales; family Limnocylindraceae; genus Limnocylindrus. The sequence goes on along the minus strand of CAINNT010000109.1, from coordinate 12,073 downwards.
ATGCGCCGCTCACGCACCAGCTCCGGCAATGGTGAGGATCAGCTGAAGGATCAGCGCGACGAGTGTGAGGCCAACAAGTCCGCCCACGATGATCTTGACGCCACGGATACCGCTTCGCTCATCGGCGTCGGCTTTCGCCTGCTGGGCCTTGGTGAGGCGATCACCACCAGGAATTGCTGGGGCATCGAGGCCGCGGAGTCCGCCGCGTGGATCTTTCGGATCAACCCGCTTGGCTGCACTCATCGGTCGGTTGACCCTTTCAGCGCCTTGGTGAGGCGCGCCCCAGTTGTGATGGCGCCATCTGATGCGCTGCTCACGAGGGCAGCGTACTTCGCCCAGACGCCGCCGGCGTAGCGCGGTGCGGGGGCGCGCCAGGCGGCGCGGCGGGCGGCAAGCTCGCCCTCGGGGACCTCAAGGCGCAGCTCATGCGAGTCGACATTGATGGTGACGGTGTCGCCCTCCTGTACCAGGGCGATCGGTCCGCCGAGCGCCGCTTCGGGCGAGATGTGCGCGACCATGAACCCGTGGGTCGCGCCTGAGAAGCGACCGTCGGTAATCAGTGCGACCTCATCGCCAAGCCCTTGACCAACTAGTGCTGCGGTCACGGCGAGCATCTCGCGCATTCCTGGTCCGCCGACTGGGCCCTCGTAGCGGATGACCACGACGTCGCCGGCAACGATGCCGTTGGCGCGAATGGCGGCGAAGGCTGCCTCTTCGGAATCGAAGACGCGTGCTGGTCCGCTGTGATGTCGGCGCTCGTGCCCGGCGAGCTTCACGATCGCACCCTCAGGTGCCAAGCTGCCGCGCAGCACGGTGAGGCCGCCCGTCTTCTTGATCGGGTTGTTGATGGGGCGAATCACGTCTTGCCCTTCGCGCTCGTTCGCCTGCGAGGCGATCTCGCCCATCGTTCGACCATCAACGCCCAGCTCGTTCAGGTGCAGCAGGCCACCTGCGGCGAGTTCGCGCAACACCAGCGCAATTCCACCAGCCTTATAGAGGTCGAGTGCGGCGTACGAGCCGCCTGGAATGAGGTTGCCGATCACTGGCGTTGATTCACCGAGACGCTCAAAGGCTTCGATCTCGAGCGGCAGGTCGAACTCCCGAGCAATCGCAAGCAGGTGCAACACCGCATTTGTGGAACCGGCGGTGGCACCCACGGCGCGGATCGCGTTCTCGAGGGCCTTGCCCGTGACGATGTCACGCGGCTTCAGGTTCTTGCGCACCAGGTCCACGGCGATCTCACCCGAGCGCTCGGCGGCGGCGATCTTGTCGGGGTCGGTGGCGGGGATGCCGTTCAGGCCGGCGGGGGAGAGGCCGATCACCTCGAGCGCCATGCTCATCGTGTTGGCGGTGAACTGACCGCCACAGGCGCCCGCTCCTGGACATGCGGCGCTCTCAAGATCCCAGAGCTCCTCGGCGGTGATCTTCCCCGCGTTGTACGAGCCGACCGCCTCGAAGACGCTCTGCACGGTCACATCCTTCCCCTTATAGGTGCCCGGAAGGATCGTGCCGTTATAGAGGACAAGTCCCGGAATGTTCAGGCGGCCGAGTGCCATCGCGGCGCCAGGGCTGGTCTTGTCACAGCCGGTCAAGCAGATGATGCCGTCAAAGCTGTGCCCCTTGGAGACGAGCTCGATGGAGTCGGCGATGATCTCGCGCGAGATGAGCGAGGCCTTCATCCCCTCAGTGCCCATCGCCACGCCGTCGGAGACGGAGATCGTGCCGAACTCCATCGGCGTGCCACCCGCTCGTCGAATTCCGCGCTTCACCGCTTCTGCCAGCTCGCGCTGATTCAAGTTGCACGGCATCGTCTCGATCCATGTTGTGGCAACGCCGATGATGGGCTTGGCGAGATCATCGTCGGTGAAGCCGACCGCCTTCAACATTGCGCGCGCTGGCGCGCGGTCTGGCCCATCGGTCATCGCGGCCGAGTGCCGCTTCGATGGGTCGCTCGCGCGGTCGTACGGGTTCTTGCTCATCGCGGAGCGTTCGGCTGCAGCGTGTTGATCGATCCTGGGTGTGCTGCCTCGTGCGCTTCAATTTTATTGATCTGCGTGCGGATGTAGTCAAGTTCGTCGAGTCCCTCAAGCAACATCTTCTGGCTGAAGGCGTCGATCGGGAACTTGTGCGTTGCGCCGTCGGGCGTGGTCATCGTTGCCGAGGCGAGGTCGATGGTGACCCGTGCAGCGAGATCCTCCTTGGCGATCTGCATCAGCGAGGCGTGGAGTGGTGCCGGCAGCACGATCGGAAGGATGCCGTTCTTGAGCGCATTGGACTTGAAGATGTCGGCAAAACTGGTGGAGAGGATTGCCTTGATGCCGAACGCGCCGAGGGCCCACGGCGCATGTTCGCGGCTCGAGCCCGTGCCAAAGTTGTCGCCGGCTACGAGGATGCCGTGTCCGGCGTAGCGCGGTTCATCGATCACGAACGGTGGGTTCTTCTTGGTGCCGTCGGCCTCAAAGCGCCAGTCGTGGAAGAGGGCGTCGGCGAGACCCGCCTTGTCAACGACCTTGAGGTAGCGGGCGGGGACGATCTGATCGGTGTCGACGTTCTCTGCGGGGAGCGGCACGAGCCCCGTGGTGAAGGTGCCGACCTTCGGAGCAGCCATCAGCGACTCAACCCTGGAAGGGTGCGTGGATCGGCGATCACGCCGGTGAGGGCGGTGGCTGCGGCGGTCAGCGGCGAGGCCAAGAAGGTGCGCCCACCTTTGCCCTGTCGCCCTTCAAAGTTGCGGTTCGAGGTGCTGATCGCGTACTCACCTGGGGCGAGCTGGTCACCGTTCATGGCGATGCACATCGAGCATCCCGCCTCGCGCCAATCGGCACCTGCGTCACGGAAGATCGTGTCGAGCCCTTCGCGCTCCGCCTGTCGCTTTACGTCGGCAGATCCGGGAACCACCATCACCCGCACTCCCTTGGCGACGCGCTGGCCCTTCAGCACGTTCGCGGCGAGGCGCAGGTCGCTGATGCGTCCATTGGTACAGCTTCCGATGAAGACGGTGTTCACCGGTCGGCCAATGATGCTGTCGCCCGCATGCAGATCCATGTACTCCAGTGCGCGCGTCAGTGCGCGCGCGGCGGCAGGGTCCGATTCGTCGGCGGGATTCGGAATGGTGCCACTGATCGGCAGGCCCATCCCTGGGTTCGTACCGTAGGTGACCATCGGCTCAAGGGTGTTTGCATCGATGACGATCTCCTTGTCGTACGTCGCACCTTCGTCACTTGCCAGCGTGCGCCAGCGCGCAACAGCCGCATCCCAATCGGCCCCCCTGCGGCGCATGTGGTCGACCCTTCAAGTAGGCAAACGTGGTTTCGTCGGGGGCAACAAGACCGGCGCGCGCGCCGCCTTCGATGCTCATGTTGCAGATCGTCATGCGCTCTTCCATCGAAAGCGCGCGGATTGCCGAACCTGCGTATTCAAAGACGTGACCGGTGCCGCCACCAACGCCGATGCGTGCGATCAGGGCAAGGATGATGTCCTTGGCAGAGACCCCTGGTCGTAGCGTTCCGTCAACGCGCACGAGATAGGTCTTCGGCTTGCGCTGCAGCAGGCACTGCGTAGCGAGGACCATCTCGACTTCGCTGGTGCCGATGCCAAATGCCAGCGCGCCGAACGCACCGTGCGTCGCCGTGTGTGAGTCTCCGCAGACGATGGTGGCGCCAGGCTGGGTGAGGCCGAGTTCTGGCCCAATGACATGCACGATCCCTTGGTTCGGTGACGACCAGCCATGGAGCGGGACGCCGAACTCGGCGCAGTTCGCCTCAAGCTGCTTGACCTGGGCGGCGGCCATCTCGTCGGCGATCGGTAGGTTGCGCGGCGTGGTGGGAATGGAGTGGTCGGCGGTGGCTACCGTGCGATCTGGGCGGCGAACTTTCAAGCCGCGTGTGCGGAGCCCGGTGAATGCCTGAGGGCTGGTGACCTCGTGCACGAGGTGCAGGTCGATCGCAAGGATGGCAGGCGCCCCCTCCTGCTGATCGACAACGTGCTGGTTCCAGATCTTCTCGATGATGGTCTGTGGCATAGAGCGAGCCTACCAGAGGGCGATTCTCACCCGAGGCCGTTGAGCCACCACTTCAACACCAGATGGATGCGCGCCGACCAGGCACGTTCGCTGTGGTCGTGCCCCGGAAACGGAGTGGTCAGAACGTCGGTGCCGAATCGCCAACCCCGTGCCGCTAGATCGGCGTCAAACGCCGCTTGATATGGGGCGTATGCGGCATCAAGGGTCTGGTCGCCGTAGTCCATCCAGATGCGATGGCGCCCCGGCGCCGGCAGCAGTTCGGCGAGCCCTGCCCCCATCAGGCCATCGCCCAAGGGCAGATGCGTGGAGAGGGCCAGCGCCGCACCCCATGCCTCCGGATGACGTGCCAGCGCGTAGAGCGATGCGAGTCCGCCCATCGACGATCCGCCGACGGCGGTTCGCTCACGTGCTGCCGTGATCCTGAAGTGCTCACGAGCCCATGGAATCACCTCAAGCGCCAGCAGGTCCTGATAGTCGTTGCCGCGGAGCGTGCGATCGTTCATTGCCCACGAAACGGTCGGCCCACCGATCTCGTCCCAGATTTGTGGGTAGCGTTCCATCACCACTTGTGGCGCGAGCTCCTGGAAGCGGCGGCTCTCATCGGGGACCCAGACAGCAACGATCAGGGGCTGGAGATCTGGGCGCGTTGGGGCGATCTCGCGCTCAACAGCCTCTACGACACCCCAGGTCACACCCACCGTCGAGGTTTTCGGGTTGAACACATTCTTGCCGTCGTGCATGACGAGCAGTGGTGTTTCGGGTGAGAGGGTGGGAGGAACCCAAACCTCAATCGCGTGGCGGCCAATCCGATGGTAGGTGATCTTCATGGCGCGAGACTAGCGCGCGGCGTGGGATACTGCTGCGATGGAAGCGAAGGTATTTGCCCCCCTCTTCTCACGCGTCGGAATCCTTCCCGCGGTCGCTGCGCAAGATGCGGTGGTCTTGAGGGCCTGGGCCGATGCCGCCGTAGACGCAGGGGTGCCGGCACTCGAACTCTTTCTGCGCGGCGACGGGGCTGAAGCTGCCGTCACCACCGCGATCACCACATTGCGTACCTCCCATCCAAGTCTCGTCATCGGTGCAGGGAGCGTCTACGACGCCGCAACGGCGCAGCGCATGATCGATGCTGGCGCGGGGTTCCTCGTCTCACCAATCACCGATCCGGAGACGGGTGCCGTCGCGGCCGCGGCTGGGATTGATTGGCTCCCGGGTGCCTTCACGCCATCCGAAATCCACCGTGCCGAACGATCAGGTGCCACCTACGTGAAGCTCTTCCCGGCCGCAGCGATCAACGCGCCAGCATTCATTCGTGCGACGCTCGCACCAAGCCCGTTGAGCAAGATCGTGCCAACCAACGTCGGCCTCGACGAGATCGCCGCACTGGTGACCGCGGGTGCCGCAGGGTTCGGCGTTGGACCGAAGCTCCTCGACGGAGCCGACCCTCGCAGCGCCACGGCGATCGCCGCTCGGCTGCGTGCCGCTCGTGAGGCGGCCGGACACCCCGCGTGATCGTCGACAACAGCGCACTTCCAACCTACGAACAGGTTGAAGGCGCACTACCTTCAAGCGTTGACTTGGTGGTGATTGGCGCAGGTGTGGCTGGCACAGCGACCGCCTACTTCGCGGCCCGAGCGGGTCTCAAGGTGTTGGTGATTGAGCGACGCAGCACCATCGCCTCTCTAACGACTGCTGCAGCGACCGGTGCGTTTCGCTTGCAGCACGATAACGCGGATGAACTTGCGCTTGTCCAAGAGGGCCTGCCGCTCTACCTGAACTTTGCCCAGGAGTCGGGACTTGCGGGATGGAACCTTGGCATTCGTCAGCAGGGGTATCTCTTCTGCAGCCGCACCGAGGCGAGTGCCGCAAAGGCTCGCGAACTGGTCGCGTTGCAGCGCACCTTCGGACTCCGCGATGTCGAGTTGCTGAGCGGTGATGAGGCGCGTGCGCGATGGCCGTACCTTGCGCCTGAGATTCTGCAGGTGCGATTCCGCGCGGGCGACGGATTCATTGATCAGGTTGCGCTGGCGAGTGGCTACGCCGCGGCGTCGTCACATGCGGCGCGCATCAACGGCGCAACCGGTTCTGGCCACGCCACCTATGCACTGGAGACCACCGCCACCGGATTCGAACACGATGCAAACGGTGGCGTTACCGGGGTAACGACGAGCCGCGGCACGGTGCATGCCCCGCACACCGTGATCGCCGCTGGTCCATGGAGCGGGGTCGTTGCCAAGCTCGCGGCGCTTGATCTGCCGATAGCACCGACGATTCGCCAAAAGCTCGTGATCCCGAATCTGCCAGCAATCGACCAGACGGCCCCCATGACAATCGACGACGAGACGGGGTCGCACTGGCGCCCAGCGCTTGCTGGCGCGTACGCGCTGCGCACCGATCCAGCGACGCAGGCCGGTGAGCCCCTCCTCGAGGTGCCGACCGACGATGCCATGGCGGTCGCGCTGCTCGACCCAGCATCACCAACATCGCTGGCGCTGCTCGCTCCGTTCTGGCGCGATGTCTGGCGTGATGGACCCCCGGCGTGGCATCTGATGGCGGGACAATATGAGTACACCCCAGATCATCGACCCTTCATTGGTCCGACCGACCAACCCGGACTGTTCGTCAACACTGGCTACTCAGGTCACGGGGTCATGTGCAGCGCCGGCGGCGCCCGTCGCACGGTTGATCTCCTCGTGGGACGCGCCGCTGCGGCCGACGAGCCGTTCCGCGTCGACCGACCAATGGTGCCGCGAGCACGCGACGTTCTTTGATCCGCATCGCTCGCTCTGGTAGGCTGCACGAATGACAAACAGCGCACAGCTCCTGACCCCGGCGTTTGGCGGTCTCATTGCGCTCTTTGCCGCCCTCATTGGGGGCATTAGCAACCTCCTTGGGTTGCTTATTCAGCCCCGGCGGGGCTGAGGAGACCAGAGGCGCGGAACCACCGCCCGAAGGAACCTTCAGAACCCCGCCAAAGCGGCGGGGTTTTTTATTGGCAAACGCGGCACTGCAGGGACAACAGACTGGAAGAGCCGAAGGGGGATCGATGACACAGGCAGGGCACGTACCAGGCGCAGGGAGTGAAGCGGCGAGCGCCTCAGAGCGCGCTCGACGCGACATGTTGCGCGATACGCGCGTCACCACCCGTGGCGGTTCACGTCGGCGCATCGGCGCAGACGCGCTGTGCGAAGCGATTCTCCGGCAGGGGAGCGACACCATCTGGGGATACCCAGGTGGTGTGATCCTGCCGCTCTACGACGTCCTCGCTGACCATCCCGATCTCCGACACATCTTGGTCCGACATGAACAGGCCGCAGCACACGCCGCCGACGGCTACGCCCGAGCCTCAGGCAAGGTTGGTGTCTGTCTCGGCACCTCTGGTCCTGGTGCCACGAACCTGGTTACCGGTATCGGTACCGCCATGCTCGATTCGGTTCCCCTGGTGGCAATCACCGGCAATGTGCCGAATGCCCTCATCGGCAAGGACGCCTTCCAGGAGATTGATCGCACGGGCATCACGCTCCCAATGACAAAGCACAACTACTTGGTGCGAACCGCCGATGAGATTCCGTATGTCGTTGCCGAGGCCTTCCACCTCGCACGTAGCGGGCGGCCGGGGCCGGTGCACGTTGACATCACCAAAGATGCACTGATGGGTGAGACTTCGGCGGCGCATCCGAGCGCCGCCGAGATCGAGGCGGGGCTGCCCGGATACAGGCCGAAGATCGACGGGCATCCGCGACAGATCAAACTGCTCGCTGAGGCAATCGCCGGCGCGAAGCGCCCGGTGATCCTTGCCGGTCACGGCGTGCTGATTGCGGGTGCTGAGCGCGAACTACTCGAACTCGCGCGAGCCGCACAGATTCCGATCACCTGGACACTCTTGGGGATCGGCGTTGTCGACGAGACCGATCCGCTCGCCTATGGCTACATGGGGATGCACGGCTGGAAGCATGTGAATCGCGCCATTCAATCAGCCGACTTGCTCATCGGCATTGGCATGCGCTTCGATGACCGCGTGACAGGAAATGTGCGCACCTACGCTCCGAAGGCGAAGATCGCGCACATCGACATTGATCCGGCGGAGATCGGGAAGAACGTCGTCGCGGATCTTCCGATCGTCGGCGACGCCAAGAACGTGCTCGACGCTCTCTTGCCCCTGGTGACCAAGGTGGACCCGGCGGCGAGAGCTGAGTACTTTGCCGAGCTGGCAACGTGGCGTGCCGAGAGCGAAGGATCGTCGTGGCACGGTTCAGGTGGCTTCCGCGACGGCGTTCTCTCGGCCGACTTCGTGGTGGAGCGGATTGCAGCAGGCTCCGCGTTCGACGCCAACCTCACCGCCGATGTCGGCCAGAATCAGATGTGGGTCGCGCGGTACGGCGGATTCCGCCGTGCCAACTCGCACCTCTCGTCGGGTGGGCTTGGCACCATGGGCTTCGCTCTCCCTGGGGCAATGGGCGCCGCCGTTGCGGTGCCGAACAAGGTCTCGTGGGCTATCGCCGGCGACGGCGGATTCCAGATGACGCTGCAGGAGCTTGCAACTATCGTGCAAGAGCGCATCCCCGTGAAGATTGCCCTGATGGACAACAAGAAGCTCGGCATGATTCGCCAGTGGCAGGAGATCGTGTATGCGGGGAACTACCACTCGGAGCAGCTGGCGGGACCCGACTACCTGAAGCTCTGCGATGCATACGGTTTGCCGTCGTGGAGGGTCTCCAAGCCTGAAGAGGTTGATGCGGCGGTGGCCGCTGCCCTCGCTGCGGATGGCCCAGCGCTGATCTGGTTCGAAATCGCAGAGCGACAGAACGTCTACCCGATGATGCCGGCGGGGAAGGGGCTCTCAGACCTGATCGACAAGTGGGGTGATGACGGCGAAGACGTGACGGAAGGGGCCAGCGGCCCACGTGTGGATCCAACCGATCCGCAGAGTGGCGGCCCGAAGTGACCCCAACGACGACCGCACGGTCGCTCCCTGGCTCTGGCGATGAGCGACGCCATCTCATTGTGGCGATCGTCAACAACAAGCCGGGGGTGCTGAATCGCGTGGCGAGCTTGATGCGCGCGCGCAACTTCAACATCGAGTCACTCGCCGTTTCAGTAACGGAGCGCAGCGACACCTCACGGATGACGCTCACGATCGTGGGCGACGAGGTGCATGTGGAGCAGGCGGCGAAGCAGCTCTACAAGTTGATCGATGTGCTCAAGGTGCAAGACGTGACCGACGAGTCGATCGTTGAGCACGAATTCGCCCTGATCAAGGTGCGTGCAACCAAGCGGTCTCGCCCTGAGATCGTGAGCGTGGCAGAGATGCATCGAGCCAAGGTGGTCGACCTTGGTGATGAGGCGGTCATCGTCGAGGCGGTCGGGGAACCGGCCGAGATCGACGCGTTGGTCGAACTCCTTCGGGAGTTCGGAATCAAGGAGCTGGTGCGAACCGGCTCGGTAGTGATGTCCCGCGGCAGCGGGTCAATCGAGGAGCAGGTGAAGCGATGAGCGTCAAGATGTACTACAGCGCCGAAGCGCCACTCGAGGCCCTGAAGGGTCAGGTCATTGCGGTGATCGGATACGGCAGCCAGGGGCACGCCCATGCTCGCAACCTGAAGGAGTCAGGGCTGAACGTGATCATCGGCCTCAAGGAAGGGTCGAAGAGCCGCTCCGTCGCCACCGCTGACGGCTTCGAGGTCTTCACTGCCGCTGAGGCAACCAAGCGCGCCGACGTCGTGATGATCGCCGCGCCAGACACGGCACAGAAGGCGATCTACGACAGCGAGATCGCACCAAACCTGAAGAAGGGTGCGCTCCTGCTCTTTGCGCACGGCTTCAACATCCACTTCGGACGCATCAAGCCAGCCGAAGGAACCGACGTCGGCATGGTTGCGCCGAAGGGGCCAGGCCACCTGGTGCGATCCGTCTACGTTTCGGGTGGCGGCGTGCCGGCACTCTTCGCCGTTGGGCAAGAGGCCACCGGTACGGCACGAGCGCGAGTCATGGCGTACGCCAATGGACTCGGTTGCACGCGCGCGGGAATCATGGAGACGACCTTCAAGGATGAAACCGAAAGCGATCTCTTCGGCGAACAGGCCGTGCTCTGTGGCGGCACCGCGCAACTCGTGAAGAGTGCGTGGGAGACGCTGGTGGAAGCGGGCTACGATCCAGAGCTCGCCTACTTTGAGACGATGCATGAGCTGAAGCTCATCGTTGACCTGATGTATCGCGGCGGACTCGACTTCATGCGCTTCTCCGTCTCTGACACCGCAGAGTGGGGCGACTACACCACGCGCCCGCGCATCATCGATGCGTCGGTCAAGGCGCGGATGAAGGAGGTGCTCACCGAGATTCAGGACGGCACCTTCGCCAAGCGTTGGATCGCCGAAGACGAGGCCGGACGCCCAGAGTACAAGCGCCTACGCGCCGCAAACTCGGGTCATCCAATCGAGAAGGTCGGCAAGGCGCTGCGCCACCAGATGACCTTCCTGAATCCGGTCGAGGTCGACATGGATGGCGCTCAGGGTGCCGCGGAGAAGGGCGCAGCCCAGTGAACGGCGCCCCTGGCCCAGGCGTCGCCACCGGCGCCGTTCGCATCTTCGACACCACGCTGCGTGATGGTGAGCAGGCGCCTGGCGCCGGTCTCACCGTTGCCGAGAAGCTTGAGGTTGCACGGCAGCTCGCCAAGCTGAAGGTCGACGTCATTGAAGCGGGCTTCCCGGCCGCATCCGAAGGCGACTTCGAGGCGGTGCGGCAGATCGCCCTTGCGACGAAGGGTGTCGGCATCGCCGCTCTTGCCCGCTGCAAGGATGGCGATCCACAGCGCGCAATCGATGCGATCAAAGTCTCGGATCGACCGCACCTGCATTTGTTTATTGCAACCTCTGACATTCACCTCACCCACAAGTTGCGCACCACTCGCGAGGCAGCCCTCGCCGAGGCGGTGAAGTGGGTGAAGTTCGCGCGCGAAAAACTCGGCCGTGATGCCGAGGTGGAGTTCTCCGCTGAGGATGCAAGTCGCACCGATCACGACTATCTGCTGCAGGTGTACGAGGCAGTCGTCGAGGCTGGCGCATCGACCGTGAACATTCCCGACACCGTTGGCTACGCCATTCCGTCGGAGTACGCCTCGCTCACCAAACTGGTGGTCGATCGTGTCGGGCGCGATGCAACGATCAGCGTCCACTGCCACAACGACCTCGGTCTCGCGACTGCCAACACCTTGGCGGCGGTGCAAGCTGGCGCCCGTCAGGTTGAGGTGACGATCAACGGCCTCGGCGAGCGTGCCGGGAACGCCTCGCTCGAAGAGGTGGTGATGGCGCTGCGCACGCGACCTGGGCAGTTCGAGTCGCATGACATCCACGTGCAGACCGAGCAGCTCACATCAGCGAGCCGACTCGTTTCGTACCTGACCGGATTCGCCGTGCAGCCGAACAAGGCGATCGTCGGCGCGAACGCGTTTGCGCATGAGTCGGGGATCCACCAGGACGGCGTGCTGAAGAATCCGCTGACCTACGAAATCATGACGCCGCAGTCGGTCGGCCTCGTTGGCTCCAGCCTGACGATCGGCAAGCTTTCGGGCCGCCGTGGCCTGCAGGCGAAGTTCGCCGAGCTCGGCCACGACCTCAGCGGTGAGGCGCTCGATGCCCTCTACCGTGAGGCGATCGCCCTCGCCGATGTGAAGAAGGAGCTCACCGACGCCGACCTGTTGGCCCTCGTCGACAAGCGCGCGGCTACCGGAAGTGCGGCAACCATCGAACTGCTCGACTGGAGCGTTGCCAGCTCACGCGGCGGCGGTTCGTCGGGCCGCGTCGAGATTCGCGTGAACGGGGTCGAGGCTTCGGCCGAGTCCACTGGGAATGGCCCCGTCGACGCCCTCTATGAGGCCATCGACAAGGCGGTTGCCCCAACCCTCGGTTGGAATCCGATCCTCGCCGAGTATGAGATTCGTGCCGTCAGCGAGGGCGAAGATGCCCAGGGGCAGGTCACGACGAAGTGCCGTCGCTCCAACGACCTCGATGCCGACGGGAAACCGCTCCCGAGCGCGCCGATCGTGACGGGGCAGGGCCT
>CAINNT010000108.1 GCA_903851225.1 uncultured Chloroflexota bacterium | reverse complement strand
GCGTCGTTGATCTCCTTGAACTTCGCCGCTGCGTCGGGGGCCTTCGAGACATCGGGGTGATGTTTTTGCGCCGCCTTGCGGAAGGCCTTCTTGATGTCGTCGGCGCTCGCGCTCTTCGGTACGCCGAGGATCGCGTAAAAGTCTCGTGCCATCGCGTGCCTACTTCAGCAGGAGCACGCCGAGTCGGCGCACGGCATGGCGATAGCCGATGAAGCTGATCGCGGAGAGGTACGCGATGTCGACGAGCATGAACAGGTTGAGATCGCCGAAGCAGAGTGAGCGCACAAGGTGTGTGCCGCGCGTGAGCGGCGAGAGCTCCACGATCCAACGCAACGCGCCTGGGTAGATCTCCACCGGATAGAACGTTGCCGAGAAGAGGAAGAGCGGCGTCAGGATGATGAAGAGGAAGTCAAAATCTTTCCAGCTGCGCATGTGGGTGGTGATGGCGAATCCAGCGGCGCCAAACGAGAAGCCGATGAAGATGACGGCGAGCGGGGCGAGCAGCGCGAGGGGCGACGCCACCAGGCCGAACGCGAGCATCACCGCAAGGAAGGCGGTGGCGTAGATCACGCCGCGCAGGTTCGACCAGAGCAGCTCGCCGACGGCAAGATCGCCAACGCCTACGGGCGTAGAGAGGATCGCGTCGTAGACCTTGCCGTACTTCAGCTTGTAGAAGATGTTGAAGGTCGAGTCGAAGATTGCGCCGTTCATGGCGGCACTCGCGAGCAGCGCCGGGGCCACGAAGGCTGCGTACGGAACCTCGACACCACCATACGGAATGGTGCCGATCACGCCACCAACGCCGTAGCCGATGCCGAGCAGGAAGAAGAGCGGCTCGAAGAAGCCGGTGACGATGATCAGCCACTGGCGGCGATAGACGAAGACGTTGCGCTCGAAGACGCTAAAGGCGCGCGGTGCGAGGCTGGCGATCACTTCAACATCCTCTTGCGGAAGAGGTAGATCGCGGCAACCGTGCCGACGGCCCCCCAGACCAGGAGTGCGACTACGTGGAGCCAAATGTTGGTGACGGGAGCGCCCAGAGCCAGTGCTCGGCTCAGGGCTACGCCGTGCGCGAGGGGGGTGCACCAGGAGAGGACCTGTGCGGCAAAGGGCAGGTTCTCGATCGGAAAGTACGTTCCCGAGAAGAAGGCAAGTGGCGTGATGATCAGCCGGAAGATGAAGGCGAATCCCTGGTCCGACTTCTGCGTGACCGAGAATGCGGCCATTGGAGCGCCGAAGGCAAAGGCGGTCAACACCGAGACGGCGATCATGCCGAGCGCGCCGGTTGGGCTAGTCGCGATCCCCGTGACCAAGAGCACCCCGGCAAAGAAGGTCGCGGCAAAGGCAACCTTCCCCAAGATGAAGGTGATCGCACCGACCATCACGTCCGCAGCGTTGAGCGGGGTGGCAATGATCGCGTGATAGATGCGCACCCAGGCGACACGCGCCAAGATCGGCCATGCCGCTTCGCTGGTCGCAAGATTCATTGCCGAGCTGACCATGAGGGCTGGGGCGATGTAGGCGACGTAGCTCACGCCTCCCGTTATCTCTGCGGCCTTGTCGCCAACGAGGACACCGAGGCCGATGCCGAGTCCTGCGAGCACGACCAACGGCTCGATGAAGCCGCTGAAGACCGACCCTTGCCACTCGCGTCGATAGACGGCGATCATGTAGCCGACAACGTGACGCCAACGCGTCGGGTGTGGCGCCGCTTCGCGGATGGCGGCGAGTCGGCTGCGGGTTCGGTTTGGCGCAACGCTCGATGCGACGGTCACTCGTCAAGGCTCCGTCCCGTGAGCCGGAGGAAGACGTCCTCCAGGCTAGAGCGTCGAACGAGCCAACTCTCTGGGCTGAGACCATGCTCCAACGCGCGGGCATGCGCCGCTTCACCATTCTCACAACCGATGATGACCCGTTCGGCGAGTCGTTCGTAGCGATCGCCGATTCCTTCCAGCACCTTCGCATCAATTGACTCGGTGCCATTGGGGAAGCGCAGCTCAAGCACCTCTCGCGATGCATGCTCAACGATGAGCTGTCGCGGCGAGCCTTCGGCAACGATCTTCGCCTGATCCATTACGACGAGTCGGTCGCAGAGCTGTTCTGCCTCATCCATGTAGTGGGTAGTCAGCACGATGGTGGTGCCGCCGCGCTTGAGTCGCTGTAACGCATCCCAAAGCAGGTGGCGCGCCTGCGGATCAAGTCCGGTCGTCGGCTCATCGAGCATCAAGATGCGCGGGCTTGCAATCAGCGAACGTGCAATGGAGAGGCGACGCTTCATGCCTCCCGAGAGCGGTTCCACTTGATCTTTGGCGCGGTCGCTGAGCTGGAAGAGTTCGAGTAGTTCGTCGGCTCGGGTCGCAATGCTGGCGCGATCTATTCCGAAAAAGCGACCGAAGACGAGCAGGTTCTCGCGAACGGTCAACTCCATGTCGAGCGTCTCTTGCTGATGCACGACGCCGATCAGGCCGCGAATCACGGAGCCCTGTAGATCGGGATCTTGCCCAAAGATCTCGAGCGTTCCCGAGGTGCGCGGCGACACGCCCGCAATCATGCGCATGGTCGTCGTCTTCCCTGCGCCATTGGGCCCAAGGAAGCCGAAGAACTCGCCGTCGCGCACCTCGAAATCGATACCGGCCACGGCCGTCCGCTCCCCGAAGACCTTTGTCAGGCCTCGGGCGCGGATCAGCGCGGTGGGAGTCGATGCGGAGTCGGTCATACCCCTAGGTTAGACCTCCTTCGCTTCGCCTTCGATTGTCTCCTCGCTGGCAGGGGTTGGTTCGCCACTCTCGGCGCCATTCGCCCCATCAGCCTGTCCCTGCTGGTAGGCGGCGGTGCCGATCTCCGTCATGAGTCGCGCGAGCGCCTCGCCCTTCTCCTTCAGGAGTGCCTGGTCCTCACCCTTGAGGGCCTCGCGGACCTCGCCGATGAGTCCTTCCGCCTCGGACCTCTTCGCCGCATCGACCTTGTCGCCAAGTTCGGTCAGCGTCTTCTCCGCCTGGAAGGCGAGCGCTTCGGTCTGATTGCGGAAGTCGACCGCCTCGCGGCGAGCCTTGTCTTCTGCCTCATGCTCCTTCGCCTCGCGCACCATGCGATCAACGTCGTCCTTGCCAAGCATCGAGCTGCCGGTGATGCGCACCTGCTGCTCCTTGCCCGTCGCGCGATCCTTCGCCTTCACGTCGAGGATGCCGTTCGCATCAATGT
>CAINNT010000107.1 GCA_903851225.1 uncultured Chloroflexota bacterium | reverse complement strand
GGTAGTCCAAGTTGTTCGTGGCCTGCAGCGTCAGCCGACCAATTCCCGGCCAGCTGAAAATCGACTCGGTGATCAGTGCTCCGCCGAAGAGGAATGGCAGCGCCAGCCCGATATTGGTTGCAAAGGGAACCAGCGCTGTGCGCAACGCGTGGCGCACCAAAACGCGCGCTCGTGTCAGGCCTTTCGCTCGCGCCGTACGAACATGCTCCATGGAGAGGGAGTCAATCACACTGGCACGCACATATCGGGAGTCCCCAGAGAAGCTCACGATGACCAGCGTCATGACTGGAAGCACCAAGTGCGCGGCGAGATCGAGCACCGCGGTGATCGGGTTGGAGGAGAAGTACTGCCAGTACAGGTCGCTGCCAAAGGCCGGCGATTCACGCCCATTGACCATTCCATCGACCGGTGTGAGGTCGAGGACGATGGCGAAGAGGAACATCAGCATGAACCCGAGCAGGAAGGTGGGGAAGGTTGAAAGCACATAGGTGATCGTGGTGACCGAGTTGTCGAGTCGGCCGCCACTTTTCACCCCGGTATACACCCCAACGATCACCGCGAGTGTCAGCCAGATGGTGATAGAGAGACCCGCCAGAATCAGCGTTGGCAGCGCCGCGGCGGCAATGAGGTCGGCTACTGACTCTCCATTGAAATAGGAGTACCCCAGCTCGCCGTGGATGATCCCGGTATAGACACCAGAGATCTGTGAGGGGAGGAAGCTCGGAAACCCGGTCGGACCAACCAGCGCATCGAGGCCCTCCGCATCGCGGCGGCATGCGCCGAGCCAGCGGCAGTACTGCACGGGGACCGGCTGATCAAGCCCGAGGGACTTGAGATACCCCTCTTTCTGGGCCGCCGTGTATTTGGGGTTGAGGGCATATTTCTGCTCCGGCCCCCCTGGAGCGGCGAGTAGGAGTGCATAGATCAGGACAGTGGAGCCGAGCATGATCGTGACGCCGAGCGCGATGCGCTTCAACGCGAACTTGATCATGGGGCCTCCTCTCCACCTGTTGCCGTGACGCTCTGTGGCGTCGGGGGGATCTTAGCGGGATCTAGGGGGTAATGCGCAATCGCCGCGGAGCCCCTTTCGGAGCCCCGCGGCGACTGCAAACCGAATCGCTTCGGCGGACCTACTTAGTTCGACGCGACGTCGAGCTCGTAGGCGTTCCAGATTGGGCCCCAGGCCGCATGCTGGAGGTAACCGCTCACGCGGCTCGACACCAGAACGATGTCCAGCCAGTAGTGCAGCGGGATCGAGACCACGTTGGTGGTCAAGAGGCTCTGCACCTCAGCCATGAGGGCATCCTGCTCGGCGACGTCGATTGAGGACTTGATGGCCTCAAGCTTCGTGTCAAGTTCAGGGATGTTCACGAACTGATCGTTGCCGCCGCCGTTCTCGTTGGTCTGCGTCGAGTGGTACGTGTCGTACCCGCTCGGCTCGACCGACGTGATGCCGAAGGCGTGGAGCGCAACGTCAAAGCTGCCGTAGGCCAGGTTGCACTTGGTTCCGGCTGGAACGTCGGTTCGCTGACCGAAGAGCACGCCGCTCGGAACCGCATCAACGATCGCCGTAATGCCGATCGTCTTGAGGTCCGCAGCGAGCAGCTGCAGCTTCGCGCCGCGGGTTGGCTTCAGCGTGGTGCACATGTCGAGGATCGCCTCGTCGCGGTCACCGTCGCCGTCGACATCCTTGTCGACCGTCCCGTTGTTGTTCGTGTCGCTCCAGCCGCCGTCGGCCAGAATCTGTGCAGCCCTGGTCAGGTCGTAGGCCTCCACTGCCTGCTCTTCGTAGAAGAAGAAGTCAGGGAGCTCCATGTTGGTTGCAACGAAACCAACGCCACCCTCGATCTGCTCGAGGTAGCGCTCTCGGTCAACTGCGGCCGAGATGGCTCGTCGAAGTTCAACGTCTGAGGCTGGGCAGCCACCGCCGCGCGCTGCGCGGTCTGGAAGCACGCCGTCTGGATCTGCCTCGGCCGGAGCGCCGTCTGAGCAGATCGTCTGCGAGTGATTTGGTCGCAGGAACTCAACCGTGAAGCTTGGGAACGGGCGCTGCTCGTCGCCAAGATCCTTGGTTGGGGCGTACTGCGAGCCGTCGAGGTCGGTGACCATGTCGAGCTCACCGGCACGGAACTTCGCAACGCAGGTCTCTGGCGAACCACAGACCACGTACTTCACTCGTGCAAGCTTCGACTGGCCTCCGTTGCGAGGGTCCTTCCAGTACGGGTTGCGAACGACCACGGTTTCGACACCAGGCGTTCGGCTCTCGTACTTGAAGGCACCACTGGTTGGCACGCTCGGCAGATCCTTGGTGCGGTAGCCCGCGCCGAGGAGCATGTCATTGGAGGTGTCGGTGGCAGGATTGCCGCCGACGACCGTGCCAACGGTGAACTTGCTGAAGTAGTGCTTTGGAGCGTATGCAGGTCCGTACTTCAAGTTCTGATAGAGCTCGGAGTAGTGCACGGTCATCTTCGACCCTTCGCACACGATCTCCTTGATCTCCTTCGTGCCAACCTTGGACACGGCGGTGTTCTTCTCGTCGAGAATCCACTCGCGCGCGTACTGGAAGTCTGCACAGGTGAGATCAACTCCGTCGGACCACTTCCATGGGCGAAGAGTCCAGGTAACGGTTGCGGCTGCGCCATCAACACCTGGGACCTGAATGCCGCCGTTCTCCTTCGTTGGGATCTCGGTGGCCATCCATGGCTCAAGCTCAAGCTCCTCATTGAGGCGGAGCAGACCGTCGCTGGTCATGCCGATGACGTTGCTCGACATCACCGTGCTGTAGTAGAAGGGGTTCAGGCTGTCGACGTCCTGATAGTCGCCGATGAGCAACGTTGCTCCGGTGACCGTCGTTCCGGTCGAACCGCCGCATGCCCCGGCGACCATCGCGGCAGCGACCGCGAAGGTTGCGAGTAGCGACCTCTTTCGCATGTGTTTCCTCCTTATCGGCGAACCCAGGTGGGCCACCGTTCAGACTTGAAGCGCGATCTGCGCTTGGCGGAATCCTATCCGATTGAGCGCGTGCTTTACCAGAGGGTGAGCATTGGGCGAAGCGCGGCGGGGCGTTGGGGATTGTTACGGCTGGAGGCGGCGGGTCTCCCAGGAGGCATCCGGGGCGGGTCGCAGGTACTCAAAACGGTCGTGGAGGCGGTGCTGCCCCCCCTGCCAGAACTCCCATCGGACGGGGGTGACGCGATAGCCGCCCCAGTGGGGAGGCAGCCTAGGTGCGGTATCGGGAGTGGGGGCGTGCTGAGCAGCCGCCGCACGGAGGGCCTCTTCGAGTGCCGCACGGTCTGCGATCGGCTTCCCCTGAGCGCTGGCCCATGCGCCGAGTTGGCTCTCAAGTGGGCGGCTTGCGAAGTAGGCGGCGGATTCGTCCTCCGACAGGCGGGACACGGAGCCGGAGAGGCGCACCTGCCGCTCAAGGGCTGGCCACCAGAGGGTGAGTGCGGCAGCTGGCCGAGCGGCGAGGTCACGACCCTTGCGGCTCTCGTGGTTGGTATAGAAGTCGATCCCCTCAGGGCCGATGCCGCGGATCAGGATCATGCGGACGCTCGGATCACCCGACTCGTCGGCGGTGGCGAGGGCGGCGGCGAGTGGCTCGGGGAGATGCTCGGCAATTGCCTCGTCTACCCAGCGGCGGAACTGGTCGACGGGGTCGGGGAGCAGATCGTTGGCATCGAGGCGTCCGCGCTGATAGTTGGAGCGATCGCCGAGCGGTTGGCTGCTCATTGGCGTCAGGCGAGCCCAGCCGGCGCCTCAAGTCGCGACTTCAGGTCGCCGAGGAAAGCGGCGACGAGTGCGCCATCAACTGCACGATGGTCGGCGGAGAGCGTGGCGGTCAACATTGTGCGTGACACGACGGCGCCGTCGCGCACAACTGCGCGTGGCTCGCTTCGGCCTGTGGCGAGGATTGCAACCTGTGGCGGCGTCACGATGGCGGTGAACTGCGTCACTGGAAACGAGCCGAGGTTCGAGAGTGTGAAGGTCTGCTCGGTAAACTCGGCAGGTCGCAACTTTCCGGCCTTGGTGCGCGCGACGAGGTCTCGGAGCTCTGCGGAAATGGTGCCCAGATCTTTTGCTGCGCAATCAAGGAGTGCGGGGGCCACCAGACCGTCGGGTATCGCAATCGCAATGCCGATGTTGATCGGCGTGGAGCGCTCAAGCGCATCGCCCTCCCACACCGCATTCAGTGCTGGGTACGCGGCGAGCGATTGCGCGAGAGCGCGCACCAGCCACGCAGTTAGCGTGACGCGATCGTCGCCAGTGCGTCCGGCGTTGAGCGACTCGTTGGCGGCAACGACCGCATCCATCTCAATGTCGGTCGAAACGTAGAAGTGCGGCGCCTTCGACTTGGACTCCACCATGCGACGGCTGATCGCCGTGCGCATCGGCGTGAACTCCACGGGCGTTCGCCCAGGCTTCGTCATGGGTGCCTCTGGTTTATTTGCCGTCTTCGACGTACGCGATCACAGCGCCGACGGCGACCTCTGCGCCAGCGGTATGCACGATCTCGACGAGCGTCCCGGAAACCGGGGCCTCGAATTCAACCGTGGCCTTCTCGGTCTCAAGCTCGCCGATTGGCTGGCCCGCGGTCACGGTGTCACCGACCTTCGACGTCCATGCGCCGATCTTGCCGACCTCGCTGTCGTAGCCGAGTCGCGGCATCTCCACTGGTACGCGCATCGCATCCCTCCTTGGGCGGGCCACGGGCGGCTCGCACGCTCTTGCCGCCCCACGAGGGGTGGCATTGGGGTCAGTGTAGCCCTGCTCCTAGCGCTGTGACTCGAAGGCGGTCTCGGCGGGCATCTCGTCTCCGTGGTGCATGCGGGTCGCCGTGTTCCAGTCGTCGCCGACGTCGGCCGTCGCCGCTGCGACTAAGCGGAACGCCCCCGTCACAATAAAGATGCCGACATAGGTCGGGTAGGAGACTGGCAAGAGGGCGAGCACGATCACACCGGCGAGCTGGCCCAGAGCGAGGGCGCCAGCCGTGGTGGCACCATAGGCTGACTGCGCGCGAATCGCTTCGCCGGGTGCGGCGAGGCGGAGCACACGCTCTTGCGCCGAGAGCATGCCGGCGGCAAAGCCGACGGTAATCACCACGATGACGACGAGCAGCACGACTGGCGCATAGGGGTTCCAGGGTCCGGCGAGTGCCGACGAGGCCATCCCCACACCGCGAACGATCAGGGAGATGCGGTAAAGGCGACTCGCCGAGCCGCGCTCCAACCAGTTCCCAATAAGGATGGCGCCGACCAGTGCTGCCGCGGATCCGATCGCGGCCATGAGGATCGCGTACGCCGCATCCTGTTTGAGGACGACGATTGCGTACACGGAGAGATACGGTGCGAATCCGGCGCCAACCGCAGAGATGATGTTGGTGCGGAGAAATCGCCGCACCGGAGTGGAGAGAGGCCCAGTGGTTGCAGCGCGGCCCGTGGAGACGGCACCTGGCCGTGGCAGCCCACGCAGCGCGCGCAAGAAGAGGAGGCTGGCAGCGAGCCCGCCGATAAACGCCGGCGCATAGATGAGGACGCCCCAGTCCTGTTCGCCAACGCGCACGAGCAGGGCGACCGGAACGAGGAGCACCGAGCCAAGTCCGAACTGAATGGCGAGAGCACGCGGCGCAACGAAGCGGCGCTCTCGTTCGGGGAGGATGCGACCGAACCAGGTCTGGACGTTGGCCCCGGCAATTGCCTGTGCGGTGGCGCCAACACCGAACCCGATGGCGATGAGTCCGATGCCAGCAAGCGGCGGAAGGAGGCCAGCGGCGATTGCCACCACGACGGCGATGTAGAGGAGTGGCCGCAGGAGGGCGACTGCGCCGATGAGCAGGGTGAGCTTTCGGAGGTCGCCGCCGCTCTTGCGGAGCGCGGAGGGCATCAGCCCCTGGAGCATGCCGCCGACAAACGGGAAGAGGCCGACGAGCGTTGCCAGCGCTGGCGATGCGCCAAGCGTTGTGATCAGCGGGATAGAGAGGCTGTCGCCATTGAGTGCGACGGCGATGGCGTCGGAGACGGCGAGGGTGCGAAAGGCGGCGTAACGGCCGGTGAGGAAGCGCTTCCAGTCGGCGAGTGCCCTACTCACCGCCCGTGAGCGGCGCTGCTGCTCGCGCGGACCTGCTCTTCGATGCGATCGATCTCTGTGACGATCGCCGAACGGAGGGCGTCAAGTTCATCGCGCGCCTTCTCCGTCGTTGAGTCGATCGCGGTGAGGGTCTTCTTGATCTCCTTTACCGAGTCGAGTCGGCTGCGCAGTGCGTCAATCGCATCCTTGACCGCCGAAAGGTCGGCGCCGCTCCCCTCCGCCTTGGCGCGGATGAGCGCCGAGATGCGCGCGAGTCGATATCCAGCCTCCAGGATCGCGACGTCTGGGGCCTCAGGGTCGACGACGCAGTAGACGCCGTGACGACTGATGACAAATGGTGAGGCGCCCGCTGGCGCCGCCGCCTCGCTGAAGACCATGAGGGCGATCTCCGCCTTGCGATTCTCGCGCGCCTCGGCGAGCTCCTTCTCGATGGCCGGCCCAGTCATCGGCTTGTCTTTGACCTCAACTACGATGCGCAACACGCTTGCCGAGGCGTCGCGGCCGTTGATCGTGATCACGGCGTCGCCCTTCTTCGAATCGGGAATTGCGCCGGTGACGCCGCCCGTCCCCTCAATCTCGTCGTTCGTGGCACGCAGCAGCTCGGTGTACTCGGCAATGACTCGTGACTCAAAGTCGGCGCCCTTCGCCGTTCCCTTCTTGCGCTCACCCTTCGCCGCCTTCTGCGACGCATCGAGCTCGACGATCTTCAGCAACACGTCATCGAAACGCTTGGCGATCTCGGCGCGGAAGCCGCTCAGGGGCGACGCCTCTCGTGTTGGATCCAACAGGTGGGCCAGTTTGCTCGCATCGCCATCAAAGTAGGTACCAAGGATGGTATTGAGCTTGCCAAGTGCCGAATCGCGACGGTTCTCGTCGAAGAGGTCCTTGGTGAAGAGGGCGAGCTCACCCTTGTCGCCGAGGAATCTCTCCAGTGTTGCGGGCAGAGCGCCTCCCTCGTTGGCAAAGGTCTTCCGCAGAATTTCTTCCACCTCTGCGGTCGCCTTCTTGTTCGACTCACCCGCATCGGCGAGCAACTTGTCGAATGCTCGGCGCACGTGGTCGACATCAATTGAACTACTGGCACTCTGCAGCGCCATCAGCCCGACGCGCATGGCGCGCTCAACCGTCTCGGCGCGATCCTCTGGGGTGCGACTCTCTAGGTAGCCGGCGAGGGCTCGGTCGACAACTTCGAGTGAGGCGATGCGAATGCGGTCGCCAACGATTTCAACCTGGGTCGGCTTATTGGCCGAACTGATCGGCACAATCTCGGGAACGCGCTCGCCGCTCATCTATCGCAGAGCGATCAGGCCACAGCCATCGCAGAGCGCCACGATGGCCCGCTTTTCGCGTGCGTAGCCTGCGGTGTGGAGCACCCCGGGGCAGCCGACCGTTCTGCAGCGCCAGGCCCACGCCTCGTCGCCAGCGGCCCCGTCATAGGGGAGCGCTTCGGCGCCTAGCTTCTCGGCAAGTCCTTCGCGGGCGGCCAAGGTTGCCGTGATCGCGGCGGCACGCTCCGCCTCGCTTTCGCGCTTGTATGGATACGACTGAGCGACGTTGGTTGGCATGGGCGGAGTATACCGACCACCGCAGGCGGGAACCCGTATGCTGCAGGGGTGACTGGATCAATGAAGGCGCTGCTCCTCGGCACCCTCACGTTGCGCACGGCAACGGGGACCACGGGCGCCCTGCTGATCGTCTGGAACAAATATCTCAACTCCACCGGTTCGGTCACGATCACCCCGGTTGACCTTGCGACCATCACGCTCGCCTTCTATGTGACGGAGCTGCTCGGCTCACCGATCTTCGGCATCATCGCCGACCGCATCGGACGCAAGCCGGTGATGTTGCTCGGACCCCTCTTCGGTCTCGCCGCGGTGATCATGACCCCGTTCTCCATGACGATCCCGTTGCTCATCGGCACACGCCTGCTTGAGGGTGCGTCGACTGCGGCGAGCGTCCCGTCGATCCTGTCGTATGTTGCAGCGAAGACAAGTCATGACGCGGCACTGCGGGGACGTGTGGTCACCCTCTTCGAAGTGGCGACGCTCGGCGGTCTCCTCGTTGCAGGAACGGCGCTGGCCGGACCACTGTGGGCGATCTTTGGCCCCGCTGCGTTTGCCGTAAACGGCGCGATATACGTGCTCGCACTGCTCTTCTTCGCCTACGGCGTGAAGGATGAGCACACGGCGCCGACACATCAAACAGAGAACCGGTTGCGCAAGTACGTGAAGCTGTTCAGCCAGCGTGGGATCCTGCTCTTTGTTCCGACGTGGGTCTCGATCAACGCCATCATTGGCGTCTGGGTGCCACAAGGTCTCAATCTGCTGCTCGGTGACGAGACGGTCAACCTCCCTGGGCAGTTCCTGCTCACCGGCTTTGACTTCGTGGTGGTCACCTCCGCCTTCGCCTTCGTCGCGCTCATTGGCGGCGTTGGCCTCTTCTTCTGGGGGAATCGCTTCGCCAACTTCCGTCGGACCACCATGCTCCTTCTTGGCCTGATCGCCTTCATCGTGGCGATGGCAGCGATCTTCGTGATCAATCGGCTCTCAGGTGACCAGCTGCCGTTGATCGCCATCCTCTTCGCGCTCCTCTGTGCCTCGATGTTCTTCATCGCTGGCGCAACCCCCGCCGCACTTGGATTCTTGGCCGACGTCTCCGAGCGATATCACGCGGACCGCAGCGCGGTGATGGGCCTCTACTCGATCTTCCTCGGCCTCGGCCAGGTGATCGGCGTGAAGCTTGCGGGTGACCTGGCGTTCACCTACGGCGTCGATGGCTTGGTCTATGCCACGCTCGGATTCCTCGCGGTGGCGGGCACATTCCTGCTGGTCTTGCGCCGTGTTGAGCACGAAATCCTGCTTCCGAGCGCCCCCGGGCAACACCACACGCACGGCTGATCTGCGCCGATAGAATCTAGGAGACGTCTGGGCGCACTGCCCATACGCACTGAGAGAGGGAGGCCGACATGGTGAAGTCGACGGTTGCAATCATTACCGACAGCGCTTCGGACATTCCACCTGATGCCGCCAAGAAGCTCGGCATCGCGATCGTGCCGGTCATCGTCTCCTTCGGCTCGGAGAGCTTCAAGGTGAACGAGGAGCTCTCCATGGACGAGTTCTGGAAGAAGCTGACGGCGCCGGGTGCACCATTCCCGAAGACTGCAGCGCCGCCACCCGCCGCATTCACCGCCGCGTATGACAAAGCCTTCGCTGGCGGGGCGAAAGAGATTCTCTCCATTCATGTGGCCTCCAAGCTCTCGGCGACGTATAGGAACGCAGAGATTGCCGCTGCCGACCATCCGCAGTCGAAGAACATTCACCTGGTAGATACGGCAACAGCATCGGCGGCCGAAGGGCTGTTGGTCGCGCGCGCCTATCACCGCGCAGAGGAGGGCTGGAAGGCTCCGCAGATCGTCGCCGAACTTGGCGAGCTGATTCCGAAGACGCACGTCATCTTTTTCCTTGACACACTCGACTACCTGAAGGCCGGGGGCCGAATCAGCCCAGCGCGAGCCGCGATTGGCGGCCTTCTCTCGGTGAAGCCGATCATCGACATCATCGATGGCGAGGTTGTGACGCTCGACAAGCCACGAACGTCGGCAAAGGCGCGTGAGCGCTTCATGGAGCTGATCAGTGCAGCGCCGATTCAGGAGTTGACGATGCTCCACTCCGAGGCGCCGGACATTGAGGCGTTCCGCGATGAGGTCTGCGCTCGATTCCCAGAGATTGCTGCTCTGAAGCCAGGGATCGTGCGGGCTGGGGCAGCGATTGGCCCTCACACCGGACCGAAGGGTCTCGGCGTCGCGCTCATCCGCGCCTAGCTAGAACCCGCTTCGTCCCGCACGAGCACGAGCACGCCGCAACCTGCGCGCAACGTGCTTTTTGAGCGCGTTGTAGGGTTGGGGTGATCGCCGCACGGCGGCCGCCCGGCACCCGCCAGCGCGGCAGAGAAGAGGTGCACAACGATGGGTTCACAGAAGAGCGCCTGGGCAGTCGCGCAACAGCAGTTTGACCTTGCCGCAAAGCGGCTCGGCCTTGATTCGGGAATCGCCGCCGTCCTGCGCGAACCACGCCGACAGCTCACCGTGCACTTCCCGGTGCGCATGGACGACGGTTCGACCCGTGTCTTCGAGGGTCACCGCGTGCAGCACAACCTTGGTCGTGGCCCAGCGAAGGGCGGCATCCGCTTCCACCAGGACGTAAACATCGACGAGGTCAAGGCTCTCGCCATGTGGATGTCGTGGAAGTGCGCCGTGATGGATCTTCCGTATGGCGGGGGAAAGGGCGGCGTCACGGTTGATCCGAAGCAGTTGTCGCAGGGCGAGCTTGAACGACTCACCCGACGGTTCACCACCGAGATCGCCGTCATCATCGGGCCAGAGTCCGACATCCCGGCACCAGATGTGAACACCAACAGCCAGACGATGGCGTGGATGATGGATACCTATTCGATGCATGTCGGCTACACCGTCCCAGGTGTTGTCACCGGCAAGCCGATTGCGCTCGGTGGCTCCAAAGGCCGCAATGAGGCCACGGCTCGCGGTGCGGTCTTCTGCATTCGTGAGGCGGCCGACAAGATCAACCTCAGCCTTACAGGTGCGACGGTCGTGGTGCAGGGATACGGCAATGCCGGATCCATTGCGGCGCGTCTGATCAGCGATCTTGGCTCAAAGGTGATCGCTGTCTCTGACAGCAGCGGCGGCATCCACAATCCAGCAGGGCTCGATCTTGACGCGTTGGACGCGCACAAGAAGAAGACTGGCAGTGTGGTTGGGTTCGCGGGCGCAACGCCGGTGAGCAACCAGGCCATCTTGGAGATCCCGTGCGACGTGCTCATTCCGGCCGCACTTGAAAATCAAATCACGGCGGAGAATGCTGGCAAGATCAAGACCAAGATCGTCGCCGAGGCGGCGAATGGACCGACGACGCCTGAGGCGGACGAGATCCTCTTCGCAAACGGCGCCATGGTGATCCCCGACATCCTCTGCAACGCAGGTGGTGTGACGGTGAGCTACTTCGAGTGGGTGCAGGACTTGAACCGCGACTTCTGGGAAGAGGACGAGGTCAACGTTCGACTTGAGAAGAAGATGGTTCGCGCATTCCACGAGGTCTACGAGATGGCTCAGAAGGAGAAGAGCCACCTTCGAACGGGTGCGTACCTCCTCTCGGTCCAGCGTGTTGCCGACGCCATGAAGGTGCGGGGTATCTACCCGTAAACCCCCTGCGCGCTAGGATGCGCACATGGCTGGGCTAGATCACGAGGAGCGCTTTCTCTTTCGCGAGGAGATCCTCGCGCTCGCCGCTGCGCTCACCGAAGGTTCGGCGCTCGACAACGTTGAGGACCTGCTCGTTGACCTGATCACTTCGAGCCACTTCGACGCCGAGGTGGTGACGTTGGAGCGCTCGCTGCAGGCGATGCTCGGCCAGCGCCAGGGATCAACCCTGGTGACCGCGCTCACCGCCGCCCCCGAGGTCTTCGACGAGGTGACGCAACTTCGGTTGCCGCCTGAAGTGGTTGATCGTCTCGCCGGTTGGCGCGCTCGGTTCGGCCTGGCAATCGACAACGCGCTGAGCTTCCTCTCAAACCCCGACGGCATTCAGGGCCATAACTTCACCACGCAGGTGGCCCATGCTGACGACCGACGCACGCTACAGGGGCGACTCACCTTCGTTCGCTATAGCAATGAGTCGGAGTTCTTCATCGCCGATGCCAACGTTTTCGTGCAGGTTGCCGCCGATCTGCTCGACAAGCTTGGCACGCATATCAGCCGCGAGGATGTCGACCAGGAATCGGTGACACGCCTGAAAGAGGCAGTCGACCTGATCGAGCGTCGCACCGCCCCGCGCGACGAGGCGTAGTCCAATGTCCGGCGCCGTAGGCGCGCGGCAGCTCTTCCTTGCCGCAACGGGCCAGAACCGCGGCAAGACGACAACCTCATTGGGGCTCTTCGCTGCGTTCCGAGCCCAGGGGCTGGATGCGGGGTTCATGAAGCCGGTTGGGCAGCGCTGGATCACCATCGATGACACACCCGCGGACGAAGATGCCGCACTGATGCGCGGCGTTTTTGACTTGACTGATGCCGTCGCCCTGCTTTCACCCGTGCAGATTCCGCGCGGATTTACGCGTAAGGTGATTGAGGGGGAGGTAGTCGAAGATCTCGGCGCGAAGATCGTTGCTGCCCAGGTCGAGCTCGCCAAAAACCATGAGCTGCTCCTCCTCGAAGGAACCGGGCACGCTGGAGTCGGTGCGGTAATCGGGCTGAGCAACGCCGACGTCGCCGCGCTGCTAGAGGCACCCGTGATCATCGTGAGCGAAGGCGGTATCGGTCGGCCGATTGACGAGATTGTGCTGAACGCAGCGCTCTTCGCCGCACGGGGCGTCGAGGTGGCGGGAGCAATCGTGAACAAGGTCGATCTGGACCTGCAGCCGGAGCTGCCACGACTCCTCGAGAAGGGGCTCGCGCGTCACGGCATTCCCCTCCTTGGAGTGTTGCCATACCGTCAGATCCTTTCCAACCCTACGCTGGCAATCATCGAAGATGGTCTGCAGGGCGAGACGCTCTGGCCAGGCCGCGACATGGACGCGATCATTGCCCGAGTCTCGGTCGCCGCAATGCAGCCCGAGCACGTCATGCAGCGCATTGGCGAAAGTGCCTTGGTCGTCGTCCCGGGCGACCGTGAAGATGTCATTGAGGCGCTCACCCAACTGTGGCTCGACGGCGCAGAACATCCGAATCGGCCGCTCGGTTTTGTGCTCAGCGGTGGGTATCGGCCGAGCGCCAAAGTGCTTGAGATGATTCGTGCGGCAAACATCTTCGCCGTCCTCATGGAGGGCGATACCTATAGCGTTGCCTCCAAGGTGCATGACCTGTTGGTGAAGACGCACCCCGAAGATGTGCGCAAGATCGAAGAGATCAAGCAACTGGTTGCCAGCTCACTCGACGTACGCCGCATCCTCGCGGCTGCGCGGCCTGTTCCGTCGCGCTAGCAACGCCTCCTACGGGAGCGAGATCGCGTCGATGAGGCGCACCCCATCAACGACAGCGGCCACTGAGACCAGCACCTCCCCCGATTCCGCGTCGCTCATCTGTGCCTCGTCGGAGAGGGGGACGAGCGTTGCGCCATCGGCGAAGTCGAGGTAGTCGAGGGCAACGCGTGGCTCGGCAGACATCACTCGCTCCGCGAGAGTTCGGAGCATCGCAACGCTGGTAATTCCCGACGAGAACGCTTCGGCTATGAGCGAGAGCGCGACGGGGATCGCCTTCGCCGCCGCGGAGCGCCCGCTTGCAGAGAGCATCTGATTCCGTGAGCTGAGCGCGAGCCCATCGGCGTCACGAACGGTCGCGACCCGATGGATTGCGATCCGGTCGCTTCGCCGCTGTGTCATCCATTCAATGACGCGGACCTGCTGCGCATCCTTTTCGCCGAAGAACGCCTCTTCGGGGCGTACGAGGTCAAAGAGACGAGAGACAACGGTTGCTACGCCGGCGAAGTGACCGGGGCGGGAGGCGCCTTCAAGTCGCGCGGCGAGTGGACCCGGGTCAATTGCTGGGACGGGATCATCGGCTGGATAGATCTCGTCAGCGTTGGGAACGAAGAGTAGGTGCGCGCCCGCTGTTTCAGCTAGGCGCGTGTCGGCCTCGAGACTACGCGGATATTGGGCGACAGCCGCAGCGTTCGCGAACTGCGTCGGATTGACGAAGATCGAAACGACCACCGTTGCAGCGGAGGCGCGCGCGGCGCTGATGAGAGCGGCGTGCCCTGCATGGAGGGCGCCCATCGTGGGCACGAACGCAACGGGACGAGGAGCGTGAGCGAGGGCTTCGCTAAGTTCGGCGCGAGAGGTTACGGTGCGCATTGCCCAGCGTCTCGTTCAGCGCGGAAGATCGTTGAGGGCCGCGATGAGCGTTGCGTCCGCGGAGATCCCTTGCGCCTCGGTGGGGAAGAGGCCCGACTCTACGCTCTCCCGCCAGGAGGTGAGTGCGGTGATCGCCTCATCGCGAAGGTTGGCGACGCGCCCAGCATGTCGCGGTGCGGTCGCGCCGAGTAGACCCAGCAGATCGGGGAGCACCTGCACCTGCCCAGTACAGCCGCCGCCTGCGCCGATGCCGATAGTTGGGATCCTGAGGCGGCTGGTGATAGCCGCCGCGAGCTCTCGGGGAACGAGCTCAATGACGATCGCCGACGCACCGGCCTCCTGGAGCGCGATCGCGTCTTCCAGAAGTGCGGCGGCCGCCTCTGGCAGGCGCCCCTTGGCGCGCGGCTTGCTCTCGTTCAGAGACGACTGAGGCGTGAAGCCGATATGTCCAATGACAGGAACACCACTGCGCACAAGGGCGGCCACGATCGGCGCGGCGGACACGCCGCCTTCTAGCTTTACGGCGCCAGCTCCCGCATCACGAATGAAGCGCGCCGCATTTTCGGCCGCTGTCGGAGCGTCGACGTACGAGAGAAATGGCATGTCGCCGATCACAAGTGCTTCGCTTGTTGAGCGCACCACAGCGGCGGTGTGGTGCACCATCTCGCTCATCCCTACGCGAACCGTCGATTCGTGGCCGAGAGCAACCTGTGCAAGAGAATCACCAACAAGGATGAACTGCACGCCAGCCGCCTCCGCAAACTCCGCAGTTGGACGATCCCACGCCGTAACGACGGCAAAGTGACTGCCAGCGGCGTGGGCCGTGCGCATGTCGGCGACGGTGTGACGCGCCATCAGTCTGCCCTTGTCGCCAAGAGGGCTACAACGCGGTCCAAGATGGCATCCGCCACAACACGCTTCGGCGCCGGGCCGACGCGAGTGATTACTGCGTCAGCGCCGATGATCTCTGCAGCATTCTCGGCACTTTCGAAGCCAATCCCCGGTGCGGTGACGTCGTTGGCAACGATGAGGTCAAGGTCCTTGCTCTCTAGCTTTTCGCGAGCGCGCGGCGTCGCACTCGCCTCTGCCGAGAAGCCGACGAGCAGCGTGGTGCGCGTGGCACGTGGACCAAGTGCCTGCGCAACACCGGCGAGCAGGTCGGGCGTAGGTGTCAGTCGCAACGAGATCTCCCCGTCTCGGCGCAGTTTCTCGGACGACGGACCACCCGCGACGCGGAAGTCTGAAACGGCGGCGGTGGCGATGAGTGCATCGGCTGGTGTTGCCGCAGTTCCATCCGGCGCGGGGAGGAGTGCGTTCCGCAGGGCGGTGTTGAGCGCATCGACGCTCATCGCCCTAACGACGGCCACCCCTTCAGGGAGCGGCACGCTGACACGGGCAGCGATCAACGTAACCTCCGCGCCGCGATCGCGCGCAGCCTCTGCGAGGGCGATCCCTTGTCGCCCCGACGAGCGATTTGCCAGGATTCGCACCGCGTCGATTGGCTCCTCGGTTCCGCCAGCGGTGATTACCAGATGTCGACCAGAGAGGTCACCCGCCGGCACAGTTGGTGGCCTTCGGCTCTCGTTTGGTTCGCGAATCGGTGCTGCGCCAATGGCGGCCACAACCGCCTCGACGATTGCAGCCGTTTCCGCAAGGCGGCCGACTCCGACTGCGCCGCTTGCAAGCGCGCCACTCTCGGGTGCAACAAGTGCATAGCCGAAGTCATCGCGTAGTCGCATCGCATTGGCCTGGGTCGCAGCGTGCGTCCACATCTCGCCGTCCATCGCTGGCGCGACGATCACGGGCGCGGCGGTGGCAAGGCAGGCCGCGGTGACGACATCACCTGCAAGGCCGCTCGCCATTGCGCCGATCCACTGTGCCGTCGCTGGCGCGATCAGAATCGCATCGGCAGAGTCGGCGGCAACGATGTGGCCGATGCGGCCGTCGGGGAGAAGGTCGAGCAGGTCGGCATCAACGGCGTGCCCCGTAAGCGTGCGCAGCGTCAGGGGCGAGACGAACCTCGTAGCCGCTGGAGTGAGCAGTGCCTGTACGTCGGCACCCTCGGCGCGTAGCGCACGAACGATCTCGGGCGATTTGTAGGCAGCGATGGAGCCAGTGATGCCGAGGACAACGAGGCGTCCCGCTAGGCGCTTGCTCATGCGCTCACCGCTGTCGGGAGGGTCTGGACTGCGCGGAGAACAAACTCTGCGTCACGATGATCGGCCGCGATCGTGGCGCACCAACCTGCGAGAGCGGCACCGCCACTGAGGACGACGGCGGGCGCTGGCGCGCCCGGATCTCGTCGTGACATCTCCGCAATCGATTCCGCAATGAGCGCGGTGAGAGCACCGCGGGCGCCGCGAAGGATGCCGGACTCGAGCGCTGCGGCGGTGTCCGCACCGATCGGCCCCGCCAGATCCGGGCTCTCGTCATAGATGGCGACGAGTGGAAGTGCGGCGGCGCCGCTGGCCAAGGCACGGGAGGCGAGCACGGGCGATGGAGCGATCGCGCCACCCAGCAGTCGACCATTCCGATCGACGCAGGTAAGGGTGAGTGCGGTGCCAAGGGTGACGGCAATTGCGCCGCGCTGTGACGGTGCGCCGTACTCCGTGAAGGCGAGCCATGCGGCGAGGAGTCGATCGATGCCGATCTGCGCCGGCGGGGTCAGGGCTAGTTCGAGCGGCACATCGGCAACGGTCACGAACTCAACTGCGATCGCTGCGTTGGCAGCGGCTGACTTGAGCGCCTCAGCTCCAGCCGGAACGACGCTCGCAACACGAAGGGTTGTCGGTTCGGCGGAGCGCTGTGCATCGGCGCGGATCGCTTCGATCAGCGTGGCGGCGATGCCGCCCCATGCGTGGGCATCTCGTGGATCAGCTGGTGCGGAGAGTCGCATCACAGCACCGTCAAGCAGGGCGGCCTTCGCCGCACTATTCCCGAGATCAACGGCGTAGCGCACCGCTCAATGATAGGGCGGTCGGCGTGCGTGCGACGGGGAGCCGCTCTGCGGTAGGCTCTCCCCCTCATGGATCACGAACAGCACGACCGCGCCCCCGGCCTCTTCGTCAATCGGGGCCTCGTCGTGGGGCGCGCCGATAAGGCCAACGTCCTCCGCCCCCTCCTGCACCAAACGGTCTCCTATCGCCACCTGCGCGACGGTGAGCAGATCGTTCGCGGGCACGGTTGGGTCGAAGAGGTGTTGGGGGACGATCCTGAGGTGTCGTCGATCTTCACCCCGCTCACCATCACCATCAACGTTGATGCGTTCGAGAGCATCGAGTTTGATCTAAGCGAGCCAGGAAACCTTCGATATGTGCTTCGCTCGGGGGCCGACGCCGTCGAGATCGAATACCAGGCCGGCACCCAGGCTCCGGACTCCGCGCCAGTGAAGAGTTGGCTCGAATATCGTGGCGAACAGTACGTGCAGATCGAACTCCCAACTGGGGCCTGGCCGACAACGATTGACGAGAAACCGCGCTCCAACGATATCGGCTAATCTGCCGCTATGAGCAACAGCCAGCGCACCCTCGTCCTCGTCAAACCCGATGGCGTCCAGCGCCAGTTGGCCGGTCGCGTGATCACGCGATTCGAAGAGCGCGGCTTGAAAATCGTCGCGCTCAAGATCACGTCGGTGAGTACAGCGCTCGCTGAAACGCATTACGCCGTGCATGCCGCTCGCCCCTTCTTCAAAGGCCTCGTGGAGTTCATCTCATCGGGCCCCGTTGTGGCCATGGTCCTCGAAGGGCCGAACGCCATCGCCGTCGTTCGCTCCATGGTTGGTGCGACCAAGCCCCATGAAGCGGCTCCCGGAACGATTCGAGGCGACTTCGCACTAGAGACGGCGAAGAACCTGATCCACGCGTCCGATGCACCGGAGACCGCAGCTGCGGAGATTGCACTCTGGTTCCCAGAGGGCGGGCTTGTTGAATACACCCGCGCCACCGACGCCTGGATTCTCTCCGACGAGGAGTAACCCGTTCAGCGACCAAGGGTCGCTACGGCGCTGGCGAGATCTCCTCACTCATTGATGGCATCACACTCGGCGTTGGCTCGCCCGTCGGTGCTGCCGTCGGATCAGCACTTGGTCCTGGATCGAAGCTTGTGGCAGGCGACACGCTCGGTGCTGGTGGGAGCGGACCGGTGCCGCCAGCCTCTATCGAGAGCCAACCTGCCGCCGCCGCCGCAACGAAGATCGACCCCGCGATCAGCGAGATCGTGATGACATTTGCAAACGGCCTGGTCTCCGCCTCATGCACAACGTGACTCTGTGGCGTGAACCCGATCAGGAGCAGTCGAACCGCTGCGCCGATCAATATCAGCTGACCGATCACGGCGAAGATCGCGATGATTGGGTTACCCCCGAGGAGCAGGAGATTGAATCGAGCCGCAAGCACGGCCCCTGGCGGTAGCGCCGCGAGCGCAACGATCGCGGAAATCAGTGCAATGCCATTTGCACCTGTGCGACGCGCCCATCCCCCCAGTTCGCTGATTGAGGTGGTTCCATAGCGCCTCCGCACGCTAACGAGCCAGAGGCCAAACAGTGAGATGGCGAGCGTTCCGGGAAGCACAATGAGGCGAGACGATGTGTCGGTCGGCGACTGCAGGGCCGCCGCCGCGGCTAGTGCCAACCACCCGGCGTTTCCCACGGCGATGAACCCGACGATCTCGCCAATGTCGTCGTGCAGTAGGGCAGAGATCGCGCCGAAGATGAGTGTTGCCGCTCCTGCCAGTAGGATGCCGGGCACGATCGCGCCACCGAGGGGATCCGTAATGCTGCTCGCCAACACGGAGAGCTCACTCATCACGATCAGCGCGAGGGCAGAAGGGATCCAGACGCCAACGAGGAGCGACCCAACAATCGGCAGCGCTTCGAAAATCTTGATGAGCCGACTATGGAATGGAAAGACGCCCGCGGCCACGATGAGGACGATGGAGACCCCAAGAGCAGTTCCTGCAGCGAGGGAGGCCGGGGTTGCATATGAGGCATCGACTGCGGCGTAGGAGATTGCCGTTCGTAGGATCTCCGCGATGACGACCGCCGGAAGCAGGAGCGAGACGGTGCGAAGGTCTCGGAAGACGGCACGAGCGCGACTCACATCATCCTTGCCACTGGCCGCCGCGCCAGAGATCGCAACGCTGGCGAAGAGGAGAAGGGCGATCGGAGCGATGCCTGCCGGAATCGCCAGCGAGAGATCAATGGCGGCGATGCCGAACAGAGCGATCTGCCCCATGGTGCTCGCACGACGGCCTTCTCCAGAGCCGACGATCACCGCGAAGACAATTCCTCCCAAGGTCACGAGCAGGCGTCCTGGCTCTGAAGGGTCGATGGAGATCTGGCCGATCTTGAGTGTCGAAAGGTAGCCAGCTCCGGCGAGGGCAGCGCCGATCGATGTTGCGAGTAAGAGCACCTGCACGCCGGCCGTCGCATGGATGGCTGCACCATCGCGCTCGGGCCCGCGCCAAAGCTTGAGGAGTGGAACGAGTGCGAGCGAGCTGAGCGCCATCAGGGCCGGAAAGAGTGCGCGGATCGCCGTCAGCACCTCTCCCTCGCTCATCGCTCCCCCTCCGCATTCGAGATGCGGGTTGCAACGCTGCCACCGACGACCAAGATGCAGGTGAATCCCGCACCGATAGCCAGCGCCGAGAGTGGGTCAAGGGCTCCAAAAATGGAGGTGCGAAGGAGCATGGTTCCAGCAAGAGTCACCACGGCTGCACGAGTGGTCGCCTCAATGAAGCGACTGGTGAGGAGTGGAGGCAGGCCGACAACGAGGAGGGCAACGCCGGCGGCGCGAAGTGCATCGCTACTTGATTCGATAGGGAGCGCGAGTGGCACGAGGCCGAGAAGGAGTCCTGCGATCGCGCTGGCCACGACCACGGGGTGCTCACGCAGGGTGCCAACCAGGGTGGATGGTGCGAGATCTCGGCGGAGCGCCTTGACCTCAAAGAGATTTTCCGGGAGTGCCGCAGCGAGGCCGATACCGATTGCCGAGAGGCGCAGGGCCATGCCGATGCGATTCGGATCAGCAATCGAGAATTCCAGGGCGCTCGAGCTCAGCGCAAGGATCCCGATGGCGACCCATGCTCCGCGACCAGCGCTGGTTACTGCCAGCGTGCCCGCCAGGATCGCGATCAGGACAAGCGGTAACTCGAAGCTCGGCATTTACGGTGCCGCCTGCCGGTAGATAGGCGGTGTGATGAATGTGAGCAGATCAATCGGGAAGTAGCGCAACACGGCTCGGCCGATCACGCTCGTGGTCGAGATTGGGCCGTATGCCCGCGAGTCAGAAGAATTCGATCGGTGGTCGCCGAACACAAGGAGTTCTGAGTCCCCCAGAACCCAGCGACCAGACTCACCAGCTCCGCTGCCGCCGCCATCACGGTACGTATAGGTCTCGTCGATCTGCACCCCGTTCACGCTGACGACCCCGTCTACCAACTCGATCGTCTCACCGGGCAGTCCAATCACGCGCTTGATGTACGGGGTGCTAGTTGCATCGGCGGGCCAGGTGCTGGGCGGTCGAAAGATCACGATGTCGCCACGGTGGTACCCGGTCAGGGCCGCGGTGAGCTTGTCGGCGAGCACGTATTGGCCAGGCTCGAGGGTTTGGCGCATCGAGCCCTGCTCTACTCGAAAGGGCTGCGCCACAAAGGTCTGCAGGAGATAGAAGGCGAGGATCGTCAGCGCCACCGTCTGCACGATCTCTATGGCAAGGCTTCGGAGGCGCATCTCGCTGAGTATAGGCGGGGGAGGGTGTGCGGTTGACCCGTGGCGGGGCCTCCCCCTACCATCACCTCACCAGGAGCCCATCCTGGCGGGTCGCATCTGCGACCTGCAGCCCGACAGACGCCCGACCCGAAGCGCGGTGCTCAGCACCGCGGCCACGCGACGGACTGGACGCATCGGAGGACATACGTACATGGAAATCACGTCGCTCATGTTGCAGGGGCTCGTGCTCCCAGCAGCGGTAATCGCAATCCTCTTCGCCTTGTGGATGGCCGCCGATGTGCTGCGCCGCGACAAGGGCACGCCAGCGATGCAGGTCGTCGCGGGCATGATCTTCGAGGGAGCAGTCGCGTTCATGCGACGCCAGTACATCACCATCGGTGTTCTCTCTGTGGCAATGGCGGTGTTGATCGGCTTGCTGATTGCCAACTTCGAAACCGCTGCCGTTGCCGACACCCCCGTCTACGGGGCTGATCTCGGCATCCGCACCGGCATCGCCTTCATCTTCGGAGCGGCATGCTCCATGGTCTCTGGCGTCATCGGCATGTATGTCAGCGTGAAGGCAAACCTTCGCACCACCGCCGCCGCTCGAAAGGGTGTCGTCAAGGCGGTACAGGTTGCGATGCGCGGTGGGGCTGTTTCCGGCTTCCTCGTTGCGGCACTCTCACTCCTCGGCGTGTACGCCGTCTTCGTCTTCTTCGGTGGGCTCGAGCGCCCAGCAGAGGCGCCATTCCTGATCGTCGGTTACGGCTTCGGCGCATCGTTTGTGGCGCTCTTTGCCCAGCTCGGCGGCGGTATCTACACCAAGGCCGCCGACGTTGGCTCTGACCTTGTTGGCAAAGTCGAAAAGGGGATCCCTGAGGATGACCCTCGCAACGCGGGCGTAGTCGCTGACCTCGTCGGAGACAACGTTGGTGACTGCGCCGGCCGCGGCGCCGACCTCTTCGAGTCGACCGCTGCCGAGAATATCGGTGCGATGATCCTGGGCGTCAGCGCCTACAAGATCGCGCAGACCATGGGCTGGGCACACCCAGAATCATGGATCTTCTTCCCACTTGTCGTTCACGCGTTCGGGCTTCTCAGCACGATCGTGGCCATGGCCTTTGTGCGCGGCAACGACAAAGAGAACCCAATGAACATCCTGAACCGCGGCTACTGGGCGACCACCGTCATCTCGGCGGGTGGGTTGGCGCTCGCCTGCGCAGTGATGTTGAACGCTGGAAGCACCAACGCCTGGCTCTGGTTCTTCGGGGCTGGACTCGTCGGGCTCGC
>CAINNT010000106.1 GCA_903851225.1 uncultured Chloroflexota bacterium | reverse complement strand
CCAAAAGTCGTTTCGATTACGACCACAACCAGCAACGTCACCGTCAGCGTCGGCACATCGGTCCCGTTCACAGTGACCTTTGACGAACCGGTCACGACGACCGGGACGTCGAACCTGCTTCTCGAAACGGGTGCGACCGATCGCAATGCAACCTGCGCCGCGGTGACAAACGTCCTGGTCCTTTCCTGCAGCTACACGCCGACGGGGGGCGACGTGGCTGAGGTACTCGACTTCCAGTCGGTGAGTGCCCTAACCGGCACCATTCGTGACCAGGCTTTCAACAACTACGTCGCGACGAATGGCTTGGCCGGCCTCAGCGTGGGCAGCAACAAGGTGAAGGTCGATACCGATCCATACGTCACGGGCATCACGTCGGCCAACGGTACGTACGGTGTCGGGTGGGTGGTGGATCTGGACGTCGCATTCCCAAGGCCGATGACCATCGTGCCGAACGCCGTGGTGACCGGTGCGATTTCGGGCACCACCTTGACCGTCACCACCGTCCAAAGCGGCACGTTAGCCATTGGCCAGGCGCTCTACGGCAGCGTCGCTGCAGGCACGACGATCACGGCGGGTTCGGGGACTTCCTGGACGGTGAGCCCCTCCCAAGACGTCTCGTCAGGCACCATCAGTGCGACCGCCCTCACCCTGCCGATTACCAGCACGACGGCGCCGACCACGTCACAGGCGTACTACGTGTCCGGCGACACCACCGCCAGTTTCAAATTCCGCTACATCGTGCAAGCGGGCCAGTCGAGCACAGACCTTGCCAATGGCACGCCGTTCGTCTGCGGGGGCACGCCCTCCTGCACGTGGATCAGGGCGCTTGACCCCTCCGTCACCAACCAGTTGCCGTCGGCGCTCTCCACGACGCTGCTCAGCGCCGCCAGGGCCATCGTGATTGACACTACTGCCCCATCGGCGCCGACCGCACCGGTGTTTACTGCAACGGGTATTCCTACTAACCCGGTGGCAAACAGCCTAATCAGCACCGACACAAACCTCACGATGACCGCGACAATCACCGCGGCGCAGGTTGGAACCCTTGGCTACGCCGAACTCCTCCTCGACGGCAGCCCATTCTCTCCGGCCGTCAAGACCAACCCGGGTACTCCGACGAACGCGGCGACTTCGCTCTCGATTTCGCTCGGTACCGTCTCCGCGGCCCAACTGCAGGCGCGCATCGCTGCCGGTACGCACACCTTGTCGGTGCGCCTATACGACTCCGCCACGCCACCGAACGTTTCAGCGACGAGCGCACCCGTCACCATCACCGCAGATTACACCGCACCAAACGTCGTATCGACCGCGACGACCCAAGCCGCAGGCTCGGTCACCGTCGGCACTACTATTCCATTCACGGTTACCTTTACTGAAGCGGTTAACGCCCCCTCACAGACCTTAGCAGCAAATACAGGCCGATCCGCGACGTGCAATGCGGTGTCAGCTTCGAATACGATGTCGTGCAGTTACTACGTCCAGACCGGTGATTATTCTGGTTTGAACACAGACTTACAAGTTACAGGCTCCCTCACGGGCGTAACTGACCTCGCGGGTAACTCACTCGGCACCAACATTCCGAACCCGTTTACTTTTACCGGTGTCAAAGTTGACGGTCGGTAATTTTCTCGTGCAGCAAGCCCACACCCCTCCCACTGCCAATTCGGCGATTGCCCACCGGCCGGTGCGTGCCACGACACCACACACCAAAGGCGGGCAAGGATGCCCCCGATCCTCACTCCCCACTCCCTGGTCAGCGGGGGAGGGGCTGAGGGAGGGGGTGCATCCCAAAACCAATCGACGGTGAGCAGGCGCCACCCTCAGACCACGCGCCAACCTCACTCCCCTCTTCCGCGGCAGCGGGGGAGGGGCTGGGGGAGGGGGCAGTTCCCACTACCCGCCAGCCCACGGCGTAAGGATGCCCTCGGATATCACTCCCCCTTCCCGCGTCGGGAAGGGGGCTGGGGGGTTAGGCCCGTTCACTCCCCTCTCCCGCCACAGCGGGGGAGGGGCAGGGGGAGGGGGACTGTCCCCGCACCCCAATCGACAGCGGGCAACGCAACCCTCAGACCACGCACCAACCTGACTCCCCCTTCCCGCGT
>CAINNT010000105.1 GCA_903851225.1 uncultured Chloroflexota bacterium | reverse complement strand
TTCTCTGAATTCACAGATTTTTCAATGACGGGCACGGAGAAGAGCGCGCAGTTGACGGGCACGATTCCTGATGAACTCGCAGTTGGGATTGCAGAAGGATTGCAGTCAGGGCAGGACAATCCGCTAGGGTTCCCAATCTCCAATATTCAACTAACGCCGGGCCCCAATGGCACCGTCATGACGGCAACGGTGGACGTTGCGGCATTGCTTGCTCAAGCGGCGAAGTAGTTGGTCGTCGCGCAGCGTGGCTGCGCCGCTCGCTAGCCGACGATATTGACGAGGCGCCCACCGGCGTGAATCACCTTCTTCGGCGCGCGTCCTTCGAGGGCGCCCTGCACCTTCGGTGAGGCGAGGGCGAGCGCTTCGATCTCGGCCTCGGTTGCGGTGGCGCTCACGGTGAGCTTGTCGCGCAGCTTGCCGTTGACCTGCACCGGCAGCTCGCGGGTGCTCTCGGTGAGCAGGCTGCTGTCGATAGTTGGCCATGGGCACTGATGAATGGAGGTCCAACGTGGGTCGCTGTCGCTGATGCCGGCGGCTGCCTGCACGCGGCTGTGCATCTCGTCGGCGAGGTGCGGTGCCATTGGGGCGATGCCGGCGAGCAGATAGTGAATCGCCTCGTTCCACGCCGCGGTGCCAGCGACCGAGCCGCCGCGGTACGGGAAGAGCGCGTTGGCGAGCTCCATGAGCTTGGCGACCGCGGTGTTGAATCGGAAGGCTTCGATGTCGGCGCCGACGCCGCCCAGCGCCTTGTGTGCCGCTCGGCGCACAGCGAGCTCGCCTGCAGCCTGATCCTGGCCCTCGGGAAGAACGCCAGCGTTCGGGTCACCCGGCTCCTTGCCGTGCGGGTCGAGGGCAAGCGTCCAGATGCGACCGAGGAAGCGCACCATGCCGCTGATGCCGCTCGACGACCAGGCGCCGCCCTGATCCCACGGGCCCATGAACATCAAGAAGAGTCGCACCGCGTCGGCGCCATGTCGGCCGACGAGCTCGTCGGGATCTTGCACGTTGCCGCGCGACTTCGACATGCGCTCGCCGTCGGCGCCAAGGATCTGCCCCTGATTGAAGAGGCGCGTGAACGGCTCTGACTCGCCGATCAACCCGAGGTCGCGCATCGCCTTGGTGAAGAATCGCGAGTAGAGCAGATGCATGACGGCATGCTCGGCACCACCCGTGTACTGATCTACTGGGCACCAGGCATCAACCAGTTTCCGATCAACAGCACCGAGCTCGTTGTTTGGTGCGAGGTAGCGATACCAGTACCACGACGAATCGACGAAGGTGTCCATGGTGTCGGTCTCGCGCTGACCAGGGCCGCCGCACTTCGGGCAGGGCACGTTGAGCCACGCGGTGGCGGTCTTCAGCGGCGATTCGCCCGTCGCCTTGAAGTCGACGTCGTCCGGAAGGGTGACGGGGAGCTGCTCCACTGGCACGCCGACCGGACCGCATGTTTCGCAGTGAATGATCGGGATCGGCGTTCCCCAGTAGCGCTGGCGGCTGATCAGCCAGTCGCGCAGGCGATAGGTGACCTTCCTCTCGCCGCTCTTGCTGCTCTCGAGGTGGGTGATCGCCTTGGAGAGTGACTCGGGCCAGGCGGCGCCGTTCCAGGCGGGGCTGTTCACGGCAACGGCCGCACCCTCGGACTTCTCCACATACGGGAGCGGTACGTCGTTGGGTGTAGCTGCGAGATTCGCTGGCGCGACGACCGGCTTGATCGGCAGCCCGAACTGCTGGGCAAACTCGTAGTCGCGCTCGTCGTGTGCCGGCACCGCCATGATCGCGCCGGTGCCGTAGCCCGCCAGCACGTAGTCGGCGATCCAGACCGGAATCTG
Source organism: uncultured Chloroflexota bacterium (assembly GCA_903851225.1). Lineage (GTDB taxonomy): Bacteria > Chloroflexota > Limnocylindria > Limnocylindrales > Limnocylindraceae > Limnocylindrus. The sequence goes on along the minus strand of CAINNT010000105.1, from coordinate 3,408 downwards.
CTCACCGTTCACTGGGTTGATGGCGAACGCGCCAGTGGCGACGCCACTCTTCTCTTTCGTGGTGCTCAGTCGGTCGATTTCGGTCTTGCGCTTGGTTGCCTCGATGTAGGCGGTGACGGCAGCGCGTTGCCCGGGTGTGGTGATGGACTTGACGAGCTCATGCTCTGGTGCGAGCACCATGAAGGTCGCACCGTAGAGCGTGTCGGGGCGTGTGGTGAAGACGCGCAGCTTCTCGCCGCCGGCGTGATGTGTCGCTGGTGCAACGGTGAAGTCGACCTCGGCACCCTCGGAGCGACCGATCCAATTTGTTTGCATGGTGCGAATCGGCTCTGGCCAGTTGAGACCCTCAAACGAGAGCAGCTCATCCGCGTAGTCGGTGATCTTGAAGAACCACTGCGTCAGGTCGCGCTTGGTGACCGGTGTTGAGCAGCGCCAGCAGATGCGATCAACGCCTTCAACCTGTTCGCGCGCGAGGGTGACCTGGCACGACGGACACCAGTCGACGGGCGCCTGTTTGCGATAGGCGACGCCCTTCTCGTAGAACTTCAAGAAGATCCACTGGTTCCAGCGGAAGTAGACCGGATCGCAGGTGACCACTTCGCTCTTCCAATCGAACGATGCGCCCATGCTGCGCAACTGGCGGCGCATGTTCTCCATGTTGGCGACGGTCCATTCGCGTGGATGAATCTTGCGTTTGATCGCAGCGTTCTCGGCGGGGAGGCCGAAGGCATCGAAGCCGACTGGATAGAAGACATTGAACCCCTGCATGCGCTTGTATCGCGCGATGGCATCAGTCGGCGTCTTCACATACCAGTGACCAATGTGCAGGTCGCCCGATGGGTAGGGCCACATCGTGAGGAGGTAGTAGTTGGGCTTGCTCGTATCGGTGAGGTCGGTGGCGTGGAGTCCAAGCTCTTCCCAGCGTCGCTGCCAGCGCGGCTCGATCTCGGTCGGGTCGTACCGTTCGAGTCGCTCGTCTTGATCGGCCACGGGTGGGGCTCCTCTCCTTCCGAAGCACGCCGTATGGCTGCTTGGTGGAGCTAAAGGGATTCGAACCCTTGACCTCTTGCATGCCATGCAAGCGCTCTACCAACTGAGCTATAGCCCCAAGGGGAGCGAGTGTATCAGCCGCTCCCGCCTCAGCCCCTCGTGGCGCCTCGAGCTGCGCCGCGCGCGGCGAGGGGGAGAAGTGCGAGGGAGAGAGCCACGAGGGCGAGCCCGCCCGCAAATGGCGTCACGCCGATCACGGCTGTTGCCACGAGGCCGCCCAGGATCGGCCCCGCCGAGATTCCAAGATCGAACGAGAGGTTGAATGCGCCGCTCGCACGACCCCGCACCTCTGGGGTGCTGGCAATGGCGATGGCCCCTGCCGCGGCCGGAAAGATCAGGCCGTATCCGATGCCGTAGAGCACCATTGCTACCAAATCAATCGTGAACGTCGGGCTGAACGCCAGCAGCGTCAGCGCGCCAACGAGTGCGGCAAGCCCAACGAGCGAGATGCCAAATGGGCCGCGCTTGTCGACGCGCGCGGAGATCCGACTCAGCATCAGCGCGATCGCGATCACACCGAAGATCGTAAAGAGGCCGCCGCTCGCCCCGGCGGCGTATCGAAGGGCCGCCTCTTGCGTGCGTCCTTCCTCAAGCGCGCGCTGGATGAGGCCATCTTTGATGAAGCCGGTTACCGTCCCCACCGCCGCTTCGAGTCCGAAGATTGCCAAGAGGGCAACGCGCACCCGCGGCTCGCTGAGGATTCGTCGCCACGCGCCGTCGATTGGTCGCGTTGCTGGGGTGACCACGAGCGTCTCAGGGATCAGCGGAAGTACGGCAGCAAGACCGACAGCAATCAGGCCAGCGACACCAAGGAAGACAGCACTCACGCCAAAGAGGCTCGTGACGAGGGCGGCTGTTGCAGGACCAAAGACTGCGGCGACGCCGATGAGCGCACCCGCCCGCCCAAGTGTTCGTCCACGTTCGCCAACGGGAGCCGCATCACCGAGGAGGGCGAAGAGCGCAGCGGCGAGCACGCCACCAGAGGCGCCGTGAACGATGCGCGCGAGCAAGAAGAGCGGCAACGAATCGGCAAGCGCGTACACCGCAATCGCAACCGGGCTGATGATGAGAGCGGCGATGACGACACGACGACGTCCGATACGGTCGGCAAGGGCGCCGCCGATCAGATTGAAGGCAAGATTGGCGAGCGAATAGGCGGCGATGGCGATGCCGACCAAGAGCGGCGTGCCCCCAAGCTCTTGAGCCCGTGGCCCGATCACCGGGAGCAGGGCGAAGTTGTCGATGAAAGCGAGAAAGATCGCCGCGTAGATTGCCGCGCGGCTCAGTCGCGTGAAGGTTGGCGTGGCGCTTGTCATGGGCAAAGCATCCCACGCGCCGAGAGATGCCGCCCCCGTGCGAAACTCTGCAGCGTGAGCGTCCGACCCTATCGCCTGATTCGTAGCCCACGCGCGCGTCGTCTCACCTTGCGTATCGACCCAGAGCACGGCCTTGAGGCGGTGGTGCCTGAGCGGTACAGCGAGGCACGTGCGCGTCGCGACGTCGAGGCATTTATCGCAACGCGCCTGACGTGGATCGACCGCTCCCTTGCCGAGGTGACCGCTCGTCGAACGGCGCTCGGCACGGATGGTCGGCTGGCGGTCGGTGGAGTAATTCCGTACGCCGGTCGGCCACACAGCATTGTGGTTGGCGACGGCACGAGCATTGCGGCGCTGAACGGTGAGATCCAGATCCCATCGAGCATTGCCGATGACCCTGAGGTGGTGCGACGTCGACTCCTCAGCTGGCTACGCCGACGTGCGCGCGCCATCGCCGAAGAGATGATCCGCGTGTATGCCGGCGAGATGCGGGTGAGCCCAACGCGGCTGCGCATCGGTGACCAGTCAACGCGCTGGGGGAGCGCCTCAGGCGACGGCACCATCTCGCTCTCGTGGCGACTCGTATTGGCGCCACCCTCGTGCTTTGAGGCGGTCGTGGTTCATGAGCTCGCCCATCTGCGCGCCAACGGCCATGGCGCACGATTTCGGGCGGTGGTGGAGCGGCACCTTCCTGACGAGGCGGCGCGCATGCGTCAACTACAGCGGCTCGCCCCGGCCTTGAGCGCGGTTCGCTAGCGCGACCTCTTCTTCCTTCGTGCGGCGGTCCGCTCGTCGTGCCGCGCAATGGTCGCCCGAGTGATGCGCTTGATGAGCGCGATCGGCAACTGATGGTCCGCGGTGAAGTGGATGGTTGTTCCAACCACGGCAAAGTCGGCCAACTCTTTCGTGAAGAGCTGAAAGGCATATCCCGCATAGAGGCTGAGGCCACCGCGGCGGGCTCCAAAGTGGATACGGCCACCGTTTGGGAACTTCACGGCGGGCACCCGATATGAGATCTCCTCGGTTCCGCCTGGGGCCGCGG
>CAINNT010000104.1 GCA_903851225.1 uncultured Chloroflexota bacterium | reverse complement strand
GGCGCCGAGCTGTGGTGCTCGCCTGTCGACCGCTGTGAGGAGTACGGCGTAGACGAGGAGTGCGGTGAGGACCGCCTCAACGGCAATGGCGGTGAGCTGGGTGAGGCCGCCCACAACGCTCGGTGCGCCACCGCCAGCAATCGACCACGCGGAGTCACCAGCATCAAAGCCACCGAACGCAACCTTGAGGGCAAGCCCAGCCGCGGCTGCCCCAATGAGTTGCGCACCGATGAAGCGGATCCCCTCGATCGTTCGCACCTTGCCAACCAGCCAGAGGGCTACGGTCACGACCGGGTTGAACTGCCCGCCGCTGATCGGGGCGAAGGCGGTGCCGAGTGCGGCAAGGGCCAGTCCGTGGGCGAGTGCGATGCCGATGAGGCCAACCTCACCACCCGTCTGGGCGTTCATGATCACCGCGCCGGCGCCAATGACGAAGAAGAGGAAGGTGCCGATCACCTCTGCTGCGAGGGCGGCGACGAGGGTTCGGCTGGGCATCGGTAGGAACCTCCACGAGTCTTCGGAGGGCCAGCGGCGCCCCGTTGCGGCAGATTGTAGGGCAGCCCCTATGAGAGATGAGCGTGATGCCGTATGCTACGGAGGTCCCCCGGGCTTCGGAGGACATAAGCACGCACGCACGCGACCGAGATCAGTCAACCGTTCCCATCCAGGGCTCGCGAGACCAGCATCGGACCACGAGGCGAGCCAGCACTAGGAGTGAACGGAATGTACACAGACAAGAACCTGGTCTGCATGGATTGCAGCCAGGAGTTCGTATTCACGGCGCGGGACCAGGAGTTCTACGCCGAGCGCGGCTTCACCGAGCCAAAGCGCTGCACACCATGCCGCAATGCCCGCAAGGCGCAGCGCGAGGGTGGCTCAGCGGGCGGCGGCTTCGGCGGCTACACCGGTGGCAGCTCGTACAGCGCCGGCGGCTACGGCGCCCCACGCGCACCTCGCGGACCACGCGAGTTGCACCCAGCGACCTGCTCGGATTGCGGCAAGGAGACCATGGTCCCCTTCCTGCCAACCAGCGGCAAGCCGGTCTACTGCGACAGCTGCTTCTCGACCCGACGCCCAGCGCGCTGAGTCCAGTAGCTCCTTGAGCAACCCGGACGGCCGGGACCCTTCGGGGTCTCGGCCGTTCGATTTAGTTGGGAGTTGCGTGCCGGCGCGTTACGCGTGCCGCTATCTCCTGCGCGAATCTCAACCCGATCACATCGGGGTGAACGTCACGAGCGCGAGCGAGCGCAGCAGCCTGCGCCACTTCACCGTTGCATCGCATTGAACGCGCAATCGCATCGGCGAGCGAGCGGGCATCTCCTTCGGCGAACGTGAAGAGCGCCTCGCGCGGCACCACCTCATCGGCAGTGCTCTCGCGGCTTGCAATGATCGGCAGGCCAGCGGAGAGCGCGAGCAGTGTCCATCCTGAGTTCAGATACGGGTGGTAGGGGACGACGCCAACGTCCAGCGCTGCAACGTGCAGACCCACCTCGGCATCATCTAGATCATTGGCAATCACCGTGATGTTGCTCGAACCGTGTGCGCGTCGAACGATCTCCTCTGCGGATCTGGTGCGCAACGACCCACTGACGTAAATGTGCGGTTGGCTTGGCAACGCTTGAAACTCCTGCGACAGGATTTCACCGGCCGAGAGGAGCAGCTCGACATTCTTCCGATCCGAAATCCGACCGACCAACCCAACGGCGAACTCGTCGAGTGGCCTGCCCAGTCGAGCCCTCGCCTCGCGGCGATCACGAGGCAGCTGGTAGTCGCCCGCATGTTCTCCCAGGTAAGACGGGTGCGGCACGTGGAAGAGGCGGCCCTCTACGTGACGTGGATCAAGTGTCAGGTGCTGTAGAGACGATTGGGTCAGTAGATGAATCGCATCTGCACGCCGCAGGATGGCATCGGTGTCTGCTGTGGACTCTTGTCGACTAGATCTCTGGGGCAGATCGTGAATCGAGACGGAGAGGCTGCTGCGATCTTGCAGGCGGCTGAGTAACGGACGCACTCGATCGTGCGTGAGCCAGTGATCGAGGTG
>CAINNT010000103.1 GCA_903851225.1 uncultured Chloroflexota bacterium | reverse complement strand
TCGCCCACGTAGTAGATGGCGCTGCGGTACTGCGTGCCGATGTCGTTCCCCTGCCGATTCAGCGTGGTGGGATCGTGCATCTCCCAGAAGAGCTCGAGCAGCTTCCGATACGACGTCTTGGCGGTATCGAACCGCACGCGCACCGCCTCCGCGTGCCCCGTGCTCCCGGTGCAGACGTCTTCATATGAAGGGGACGCCGTGGTGCCGCCCATGTAGCCGACGGCGGTCTCCACGACGCCCGGCGCCTGCCAGAAGCGTCGCTCGGCCCCCCAGAAGCATCCCGTGGCGAAGTAGCCCGTCTCGATCATGCGCGCATCGTGCCACACCCCCTCGTCCCCTAGCGCAGAGCGCGTACGCTGCACGTATGACCAACGGGAGTCGCACGCTGAAGGTGGGGATCAACCTCTGGAGCCAGGCGACGAGCTGGCCGAAGTTCCTGGAGGCGGCGCAACTCGCCGACCGTCTCGGCGCCGACCACCTCTGGACCTGGGACCATCTGCACGCGATCGTCGGCGATCCGCAGCAGGACATCTACGAGGCGTACATGACGCTCGGCGCCTGGGCCTCCGCCACGCAGAAGATCAAGCTCGGCCTCATGGTCGGCGCGAACACCTTCCGCAACCCGGGGATCGTGGCGAAGGCGATCACGACACTCGACCACGCCTCCAACGGCCGCGCCATCCTTGGCATCGGCGGCGCCTGGTTCGACTACGAGCACGAACACCATGGCATCCCGTTCGGCAGCGGCTTCGGCGAGCGGCTGAACTGGCTGGACGAATCGGTTGCCGCGATGCGCGCGCTCCTCAACGGCGACAGCGTCACCTCCCCGGCGGGCGGCCACTACGGCTTCAAGGATCTGCGACACGCGCCGCTCCCGATCCAGACGCGCGTGCCGATCATGATCGGCGGCAACGGCCGCACCAAGACGCTGCGCACGATCGCCCGCTACGGCGACATGTGGAACGGCTTCGGCGATCCCGCCACGCTGAAAGAGCTCGACGGCGTGCTGAAAGAGCACTGCGCCGCCGAGAGCCGCAACGAGAAGGAGATCGTCCGCACCGCGAACATCTGGATGGTGATCCGCGACTCAGAGGCAGAGGCCCGCGCCGTCTGGGAGGCCCAGGCGAAGCACAACAAGGTGGACGTCAAGGAGATCACCGAACCGAACCGCCCGATGCTCGGCACCCCGCAGCAGATCGCCTCCCTGCTCCGCGACTACATGGACGCCGGCTTCGACACCGCCCTCGTCGAACTCCCCGCCCCCTACGACCACCAGACGATGGAGCGCCTCATGCTGGAAGTGAAGCCGCTGGTGGAAGGCCACACTTCATGAGTGAACCGAACGGAGTGGAAGAAGTTTTGCGCGCGCTAGAGGAAGCCCGTGGCGAACTGAACAACAGGCGGCAGGCTGTGACTGACGCACAGGCACAATTGACAGAGGCGCGCGAGTCAGCCAAGGCAATTATTGAAGAGGCCAAAAGAATGGCCTCTTCCAGGACGCTTCCATCAGAACAGCTGCTGAAGAGCGCGGAATCCAATGCTCTCATTGCTGAGGCACGTGTAAAGAAGCTCGAAGAGATGCTGTATGTGGCACTTGAAAGTATCAAGAAGCGCATTGATCTCTCGTAACAGCATTTCGCTATACATAAAGTGAACGACGTTATCTACTGCAATACCAACGTTCCGCCCGAGATTTGGGCACACTGGCGCAAGACTATTGACTGGGCCAAGCTTGTTATGGGGACCGAAGGCACCACCTGCAGCATAATCGAGCTCCATTGGCACCCGGAACTTTGGATTCTCGGATGCGCCTTCATGGGGATGTGCAACACGGATACATTCGAGGTGCACCTTTGCGGGCACAAAGCTCCATCCAAAGCGACCATCTTGCACGAAATTGCCCACGACCTCACCCAAGATGGGCACAGCCGTAGATGGGCGGAGCAACTATTGAAGCTAAATCAACGGTGGCTTCCTCACCGATCCGCCGTTCGGTCGAATAGATCACACGCACGCACCTACCGGTCAGTGAGAGCCGTATGGAAAAGAGTGTCCGGTGAACAGATCCGGTTCACGGGCTTAGCAGGGCACACCGACGCACTGACCGTGAAGAGGCACCTGTTCAAGAATCGCGAACGTTACGCGCGCGCGAAAAAAGCTCTGCGCGACACCGGACCATGGCGTGCCTGGAATGAGCTAGGTAGAGTGCTGGCGGTTAAAGAGTAGCTTCGCCGTTAGTTTGAACACCTTAGCGTGCGACCGCGTTAAGTGCTGACAGCGAACCCGCCGCCTTCACGAGCGCTCGTAGCGACGGGCGATCTCGTCGCCGATCTCGTCTTCGGGATCCCGGAAGCGCACGCCGTTCGGCATGACGGCGCCTGCAAAGTCCGTTCCGAAGAGCACGGCCCTGAAGAGATCGGCTCCAGTCAGATCTGCGCCGCGGAGATCTGCACCCGAGAGATCCGCGCCGCGCAGGTTGGCACCGCGCAGGTTGGCGGCGGCCATCTTCGCCGAGACGAGCGTCGCCTCCTCCAGGTTCGCACCCGCGAGGATCGCGGCGCCCATGTTCGCGAGCGTCAGGTTCGCTGTCAGCACTTAACGCGGTCGCACGCTAAGGTGTTCAAACTAACGGCGAAGCTACTCTTTAACCGCCAG
>CAINNT010000102.1 GCA_903851225.1 uncultured Chloroflexota bacterium | reverse complement strand
CGTGAAGCCGTTGGTCAACCATTTGGCACCGCTGGAGAATGCGATCGCACCCATCTCAACCTGCATCTCCGGGTTCTCTCTCGCTGCGGCAAGCACCTCGGGCACGGTATCGCGAATCGCGGCGTTCAGAGCGTTGATCTTCTCTCCCGCCATTGACGATGACGCATCCACTACCCAAAGGAAGTGAAGCGGCCGACTTTTAAGTGTGTTGGCTGGGATTGGTGAGATTTCGTCGTGAGCGACGCCTGTTCCCGATGAGTTCATTTGCGTCATCGAACTCTCCGCTTTTTTTCAGGCACGGGCTGAGCGAGATGCCGTCGACTTCGGTGACACGTGCGAAGCACTACGACCATCGTGAGCGCTCGTTCCCGCGGCGCACACCTTCGGCGATTGTTTCGACTTGCCGCTCGCGGCGGGCGGATTCGGCCGATGAGGCGGCGAGCATTGCCAGCGCAAAGCCGACGAGGCTGGCAGCGATCAACCCACCGCTGGTCACGACGGTGCAGAGCATTCGTTCGCGGTTGGGGAGGCTAGCGACGCGGGCCGGATCAAACCCGGCGCTACGGGTCCATGCGTGACCGGTAAGGGCAACAATCGCAGCGCCTGCCATACCAATGATGGGCATCGGGGGGCTGCCGGCGAAGCCCCAGATCGCGAGGACGACCCCAACCGCCGCTGATGCGATTGCTCCCCAGCGCGCCGAGTTGAGTGATTGCTGCGCGGCCGCATGGCTTGCTTGAGTGGCTTCTTCCTCGTCGCACGCGAGGCAGACGTACCCGCCCAAACGCATGGTCCGATGGAGGTGACAGGCGTACCGGCCCTCGCCGTTGGCGCACCGCTCAAGGCTTGTCGATGAAGTGCATCCACGGTAGCCACAGGTTGTCGATGGGAATCGCGCCACTTCTGCACGATACCATCACGCCCGAAATCGCGCGCATTGAAGGCAACCACCAAGTGGCGATAATCCTAATCGTACATGTGACAATGCATAATTAGGTAACGTGCGGCCGCGCAGCTGTTTGAGTGTGATGCATACGCTACTAAGGCAAATCGCTCGGCATGATTGCCCTGATGACGTGGTGGATCCTAGGTGCGCGTCTAAACGAGGGGCAGGGTAGACGTGACGGCGGACATGCTGGTTGACGCCCTGCGAGAGGTTGTGCGCCTCGCCGGCATTCAGGTGGCGACGACGGATGACCGGCGCGTGCGAGGCTACCTCTCTGACCTCATGGCAGGCTCACCAGCACACGTTCGGGTGGCGGTGATCGCCGTCGCTGAGGGAATACCTGGCGACCTCATGAAGGCGACGGCGTCGGGATTGGCTTCGCTGGCAGTTTCGCGTGGAAGCGAACGGCTTGCACACGAGCACGGAATCGATCACAGACTGGCGACCGACGTGGTGGTGGCGTGGCAGCGGGCGCTAGACCCGGTGGGCGCCAGCACCATCAGACTGGAGCAACCCGCTGCAGCACCGATTAGATCCGTCGATCTGAGGAAGGATCTGGAGAGGCCGGCGCCGGCAACGTCGGGGGCTGGCGCAATGAGCGCAGGTTGGGGCGGGACGGTCTCCAACGATCGAGCGATCGTTGTCGATCTTTCTGGAGCCGGCCGGTTCCTGACGATCCGAAATGCGATTCGGGCGGCGGGCAACGGCGGGGTCATCCGAGTCAAGCCGGGAACCTACCGACAAGCGTTGGTCCTGCACGGCAATGTTTCCCTTGTCGCGGACGGCCCACCAGGGACCGTCATCGTAGAGGCGACCGGTGCCCCGGCTATTGAGATCCGTGGGGGCACCCCGGTCGTGCGAGGACTCACCGTTCGCACTGTTGGGCATGTTGGTGCGGACAGCATTGCGGGTGTGCTGATCTCGGGCGGGGCACCGGTGCTCGACCTGTGCGACGTCACGTCGTCGGTCGGGGATGGCGTCGTCGTTCAGGGGGGCGAGGCGCGCCCGACCATTCGTGATTGCACGTTTTAGGGCGCACGTGGCAGTGGCGTCGTGGTTCGCTCCAGCGCGCACGGCACCTTCGAGCGGTGCACCGTTACGGGCAATGGCTCGGCAGGGTTCACCGTCAACGAGGGTGGTGATCCGGTCGCACGCGATTGCATGATCATCAATGGAAAGAGTGCCGGCGTGTTCGTCTACTCCAAAGGACGAGGCACGTTCGAGCGGTGCACGGTGACCGGCAATGAGCATGCGGGCGTTGCCGTACGAGACGGCGGGGACCCGACGTTTCGTGACTGCACGCTTACGGACGGCAAGGACGCTGGTCTCTACGTCTACGACGGTGGCAAGGGCGCGTTTGAGCGCTGCACGGTTTCGGGCAACGCCAAGGCGGGTATCACCGTGGATGATGGGGGCGACCCGATCCTGACGGATTGCAGCTTTGAGCGGAACGGCTGGCACGGCGTTGATGTGCGCGCGAGTGGGGGCGCCACGATTGTCGGTTGCCGTGCGGTGGGCAATGTCGCCGGTGACTGGAGCGTCGAGGATGGGGCGCAGGTAACCCTTCGGGATGCCAAGATTGACATTGGATCACTGGCATCCGTTCCGACCGGGGGCCCTGACATCGTTGTCGATCAGTCGGGTGGCGGTCGCTTCCTGACAATTGCCAACGCGGTCAAGGCGGCCAGAGCTGGAACGACGGTCAAGGTGCGCCCCGGTACGTACCGCGAATCGATTGTGCTCAACGGGTCAGTGATCTTGGTCTCGGACGGGCAACTTGGAACGGTGACCATTGAGTCGACGGGGGCACCCGCCATCGAGGTTCAGGGCGGTTCGCCGGTGGTGCGAGGCCTGACACTGCGCACTCGTGGCACCGACGCTTGGGTACCGGCGATGCGTGTTGTCGCAGGTGCACCGCTCATTGAGGCGTGCGCCATGATGTCACTGAGAGGCGTCGGGTTGGAGGTCCGTGGCACGGACGCCGACCCGAAGGTGATCAACGCCAAGATCCTTGGGAGCGGGGGCGGGATTCTGGTCCATGGAGGCGATGGGGGCACCTTTGATCGATGCGTGGTGGCCAACAGCACCTATGCCGGTTTTCAAGTCGGCGACGGGGCGAATCCTTCCGTGCGTAACAGTGTGATATCCGATGGGATGGGGGCAGGCATCCACGTGAGTCGAGGTGGTCGAGGCCTGTTCGAGCAGTGCAGGGTGACGGGCAACGCACTTACTGGCATTGAGGTACGTGATGGTGGCGACCCGGCTGTGCGCAATTGCGTGGTTTCTCATAACCGCGGGCACGGTGTTGCCATTCGATCCGGCGGTTTGGGCACGTTCACTGAAAACACGCTCCATGGAAACTCAAAGGATGACTGGCTTGTGGAAGCGGGCGCCAAGGGCACTCGCCGAGGCAACCAGATCCAAGCGACGCGGCTGTCGTAGCGGTCGGGCGCACCGTTCCTCTGCCCGCCGAAGTCGTGACCTGTCACGACCGGCGACGGCGGCTGCAACCTATTCGGCGATGACTGGGCTACCGGTATGACCAACACCGACCAAGATTTCATCGAGGCGCTACG
>CAINNT010000101.1 GCA_903851225.1 uncultured Chloroflexota bacterium | reverse complement strand
GTCAGGGCCGCCGCGCCCAAGGCACCCGCAGCAACGCCAGCAAGCACTCGCTTGCTTGTGCGCATTGCGTTATACAATGCCTTTCCTTTCGGTATGACGACATACCTCAAGGCTGATGTCTGACATGACCGACAAGTCGGAGCAGGAAGTTGTCGGCCCTGCGCCAGCGGGAGTGCAGCAAAGCGGGCCTCCATCGGCGGTAAGGCACCTCTGCGGTCTGGGAGATCTAGCCGCTAGAGACAGTCGCTCGCGCCGGTCCCGTAGGGGTTTTCCTCCGCGGTCACCTTGTAGCCGATGCACGCTGGCAGTTTCGCGCCGTTCTCATAGCCACCGGCATCGCCGAACTTCTCGGCGAAAGCGGTAACGGCCTCCGGGGTGAAGATCGACGGTGATTGCAGCTGGTCGTTCGTGCCCAGATGCAGGTGAAGGTGAGTGGAGCCCGTGGAGGTAGGCGGCACATACATGTAGGCGAGGATGTCGCCCTTGTGCACCTGCTGGCCCTGCTTGACCAGGATGAAGGGCGCATAAAAGCCGGGGCTCGGCTCGGGCACGAAGGGCTCAAGGCTGTAGCTGGCCGTTACCTGATCACCCGTCGGCGACTTCGCGATGGTCAGCAGCAGGCTGTAGGCATCGTGCGAACCCATTCGCTTCAGTGTCTCGATCGGCCCGACCATGCCATCAGCGATCGCATAGATGGCGGGGAAGTCGCTGGGCGCAGTTGCTGACGTCCACCGCCCATCACGGTTGGACCAGTAGATATGGATTCCCTTGTGTGGCGCCACCGCGCGAGCCCCCAGGAAAGGCGCGGTCCCATGGACCGTCGACATGTCGGCCGGCAACCGATCAGAGGGGTTCGTCAGGAAGGTCGTGATCGACGGGTACGCCGGCTCCGTCGGGCTCGGCGACGGCGAAGGCTGTGGCCCGGGGCCGGGTTGCTTGACCACCACCCAGACGAGCTTGCCGCCCTGCTTCTTGCAGACGTACTCCTTGCCCTGCGATGTCTTGCGCAGGCCAGCCTTATCGCACTTCTTGCCGGCAATCGAACTGCCGGCCCCCGCCGGTTGGACCAGTGCCACGGCTGCAACGGCCAGGGCGACGGTGGCGATGACTGTGACCGTCTTGCGCATCGAGCCTCCTGCGAATTCTCAAGGGCAACGTAGAGGATTTCGGCGGGCAAGGGGCGGACATAGCGTGGGTCAGCCACTACGGGCCGGGGGCCCGGACCCATCGTGGCCCATTCGCCCGTGGTGGCCGTTGAAATTCTTGCGGCGACTTGGTGAGCCTCGTCAACGCTGCTAGATTTCCCCAGCGGCTTCGCCGCGGCGAGAGGTGAGCGATGGCGACCAAGGCGGCCTTGGGCCGGCGCGTCGTCGTAGGCGCCGCCGGGGTGGCCCTCTGTGCATCGAGCCTCGCCACCGGGCTAACCACCCCCGCATTCGCTGCTCCTGCTCCGGCGGTGGACCTCACGACTGCGGATGCTCCTGCGGACCCGTCCCCGGAGATCTCGCGCCTCATCGTCGCTTATGAGCCGGGTGTGTCCCCCGTTACTCCGGGAGGCGCCGCGACCGGTAGCGGTGTGGTGCCCGGCGTCGAGCTCTCGCCCGGAGATGCACTCGGCTCCGGCATGCGCACCGTGGAGTTGGGTGACGCCGTCAGCGAGGAGACGGCCGAGCAGATCG
>CAINNT010000100.1 GCA_903851225.1 uncultured Chloroflexota bacterium | reverse complement strand
GCACGCGGCTGGTGGTGGCCCCGCCGATCAGCAGCGGGCCCTCGATCACGTGCAGCGGCCGGCCGCCGCGCGCGCTCACCGACGCCCAGCACTCGTCGGTGTCGGTGTCGTTGATCTCGGTGATGCCGTGCACCAGCGCGTGGCTCAGGCGCTGCTCGACGCTGCCGGCGCGCCAGGTCAGGCGCGCGGAGTCGTCAGGCGCCGCGTGGGTACGAGCGCTCCGCAACTCTCAGGCAAGACCTTGTTCTCACGACTCACGCAGCGCCTGAGCGGATGAGCGCCCGCATTTAAGTTGCTTTCCAGGCAAGAAACGGCTGATTGAGCGCTCGTTCTCGGGCGCCACTCTGACCTCAATCTGTCCGCCAATTTGCTCCTCATGCAAGGTTGGAACCTACAGCCAAGCAGCGCTATAGTCTTTTTGCTATGCCTTTCCAGCGGTCAGACCGCTGCCCGCAGCGACCATCATTCAACCAATGGAGACGAGCATGTCCAAGGAAGTAGTCTTAAAGCCAGCCTGCATCGTGGAGAGCCCAATAAGCAAGCGTCGGCAAGTGGTTCAGGCGACCCTGCTGTGCTTGGCCGTCTTGGCATTTCAAGGGCAGGCATGGGCGCAAGAAAAGCTGCGCATTTCCACCGAAGGCACTTACGCACCATGGAGCTTCCAGGATGCGCAGGGCAAGCTGATGGGTTGGGATATCGACATCGCTAATGCCTTGTGCGCCAAGATGAAGGTGCAATGCGAAATCTCTGCCCAAGAGTGGGACGGAATCATCCCGGCGCTGTTGGCCAAGAAGCACGACGCCATTGTTGCCAGCATGTCTATGACGCCGGCACGAAGGGAGCGTGTTGCTTTCACCAACAAGTACAAGGATGTGATCTCTCAGTTCCTCGCGCCCAAGAACACCATCTCCGACACATCACCTCAGGGACTCAAGGGTAAGAAGATCGGCGTTCAACGAGGCTCCGCACAGCAAAAATGGCTTGAGGCAGAAGGCTATAACAAGACGGCAGAGATCAGGCTCTACGAGCGGACGACTGACTCTGAACTTGACCTCGTTGCGGGTCGAGTGGACGTTATTGTGGGTAACAAGACGACGATGTTTGTGGGCTTCCTGAAGAAGCCGGAGGCAAAGGACATGGTCTTCGTGGGTCCTGAGTTGCGAGGAGGTGTTCTGGGCGACGGGGCAGGTATTGCGCTGCGCAAAGAAGACGTTGCGCTGCGGGAGCGGTTTAACAAGGCCTTGGATGAAATTCGAGCCGACGGCACCTACGACGCCATCACTCGAAAGTACTTTCCTTTCAAATTGATGTGAAGTTGCGATAGCTGACTCGCACCAATACCGATGATCGAACTGCACGGCTTTGGCAACCAGTTGGCGATAGGAGCGGCGGTCACAGTTACCGTGGCAGTTGCGAGTTTTTTATTCGGTACTGTTATTGGCTTGGCGGGTGCGGTCGCCAAGCTCTATGGTCCACCGCCTATAGCATCACTTGCCAACGCGTACACGACAGTCGTTCGCGGCATCCCGGATCTCCTGATCGTTTACATCGTGTACTTTGGCGGGACAACCGCACTTTCCAAGCTGTTTGGGCGTTATGTTGAGGTGAGCTCCTTGGGAGCAGGGATCGTCGCTCTCGGATTCATGTTCGGCGCCTACGCTACTGAGATTTTTCGGGGTGCCGTCTTGGCTGTCCCCGTAGGGCAAGTGGAGGCGGCGCGCGCTGTCAGATCGG
>CAINNT010000099.1 GCA_903851225.1 uncultured Chloroflexota bacterium | reverse complement strand
CTTGCGGCCATCAACGTCAACGACGCCCATGCGACGCGCATCTTCGAGGCTCACCTCGCGAACCGAGACTGTCACGTCGGCACCACTGCGGCGGTGCGCGGCGATAAAACGCTCGTAGTCCATCTTGTAGATATGGTCACCAGCAAGCACAAGCACCGTCTCAGCGCCGCTCGCTAGCACCTCGCGGAGGTTCTGCAGCACCGCGTCCGCCGTGCCGCGGTACCAATTGGCGGTGTTGCCACGACCAACCTGCGGCTGCAGTATCCGAACGCCGCCGATGGTGCGGTCGAGATCCCACGGCCGCCCGCGACCGATATGGTCATTCAGCGACCGCGGGTTGTATTGGGTCAGGACCAGCACGTCACTGAGTCCGCTATTCACACAATTCGAGAGGGTGAAGTCGATGATTCGATATTTGCCGCCGAACGGCACGGCAGGTTTCGCGCGTACCCCAGAGAGCACGCCGAGTCGATTCCCCTCGCCACCCGCAAGGATCACCGCAACCGTGCGGTCAGTACGCAGAGCAGGCACCCCCGGGTAGATATTTCTGAATGCAGACGTACTTCCCGCTCTGAAGGAGCGAGAGATGCAGGTGTGGCCCGGTGACGTTCCCAGTTGAGCCCACGAAGGCGATGAGCTGCCCTGCCGCCACGTACTCGCCCGCGCTCACACGCCACCGCGGCTGACTCGAGACCTTGCCGTCGCCGATATGGCCGTAGATTGAAACCATGCTCTTGGAGTGGGCGATCCAGATCCAGGCGAGCGGCCGCATCCCCTTCCACACGACGCAGTAGCTGCAGATGCCGGCGATCATGACCTTGCCGCTCGCCGCCGCATAAATTGGCGTTCCGGGCGACGCAGCAATATCAACCCCGTTGTGCAGGTATGGATAGGCTGATGGGCAGCTGGAGCTTCGTGGATAGATCTTCCAGCTGACGCAACCGAATTTTTGGGAGATATATGGACGCGTGCCGCCAACCGGCTTCACAAATCCAGATCCATTGTGAAGGATCGGCCACGTCCAACCGCCTTGGTAGACGGTGGGGAGGCCCGAACCGAACTGTCCCTTGAGGAGTGCGTTTACCGTTGCGGTAACGCGCGCCTCTTCTGCCTTGAGCGCGGCGACCGCAGCGGCAAGCTTGGCCTTGTCGGCGATCACCTTATCCATGGCCGCCTTCTGCGCGGCGATGGCAGCCTTCTGCGCGGCGATGGCAGCGGCTAGTCGCGCTTTGGCGGCGTTCAGCAGAGACACTTGCGTGTCCAGCGCCGCCTTCTGCTTCGCTGCGGCGACGCGCAGCTTCTCTGTTTCTGCACGATTAGCACGCACCTGATCTTCGATCTCTGCGAGTCGTGCTGCATCGCGACTAATGCCGTCGGCAAGCTTCACATCTTCTGCGCCAAGCGCATTGAATCCGGCAATGTCAAGCAAGATGTCCGTGAAGCTTTGGCCAGAGAGCAAGATCCAGAGTGGTGGAGTCTGGTCGGCAATGTAGGCCTCACGAATTCGCGAGGCGAGGATTGCCTGCCGAGCGGCAAGATCCCGTGCTTTCGCCTGTTGGGCTGCCACCAACCGACTGATCTCTGCATCGAGTGCGTTCACGGCGGCATTCAATTTGTTCAGGCCAACCTGTGCCTGCTGCACGGCGGTCGAAAGTTGCTCCACTTGCGCAGTGATGCTCGAGAGCGCTGCGGTGTTCTTCGCCAAGGCCGCGCTCGTCGAGGCCAGTTGCGCGGTGAGAGCACCCTGTTGTGCGATGAGGGCGTTCAACGCCTTCTGTTGTGCCGCGAGCTGTGCGGCGAGCGCCTTCTGCTGCGCGAGCGCGTCATCGAGGGGATCGCCCCGCACGGGTCCGGCTTGCGCCAAACCGAGGCCGACGGCAAGGAGTGGGATGACGAGCAGGAGCCCGAACCGGGCGCGCCAGGTACGCGAGGGGTGGTTCTGCGCAGGCGGAAACTCCATATGTGACCTCCTCTCCTCCGCTACGGGAAGAGTATCAGCCTCAGCGCCGGACGCCACCCCCCATGGCCAGCTCGACCAGCGACGTGTGGGCCGCCCCGGTTGAGCCCCGTCCGGCAAATGGGGTCGCGCTGCGGCGATAGGCCGTCCCTGCAATATCGAGGTGGACCCACGGCACAGTCACGAATTCCCGAAGGAAGAGCCCACTGCGAATCAGCGAAGCCTCGCGCGAGCCCGAATTCTGGAAGTCAGCCGACCAGGTCGACATGTTCTTCTTATACGCCTCGGCGAGCGGATACGGCCAGTAGACCTCACCCGCACGACGTGCCGCAAGGTGGAACTCGTCGAGGAAGCCGGCATCAGTACCGCAGGTGGCGGCAACCTCGCCGCCGTAGGCGGCATAGGCGATGCCGGTCAGCGTTGCCACATCCACGAGATGGGTCGCGCCCAAGTCACGCTCTGCATAGTGGAGCGCGTCACCGAGGATGAGTCGCCCCTCGGCGTCGGTGTTGGTGATCTCAACCCGTTTGCCGTTCAGCGCCGTGACCACATCACCAGGTCGCGTGGCGTTCCCGCCCGGCATGTTCTCGACGCACGCTGCAACGGCATGGATCGGTCGGCCTGGGTCAAGCTGCGCAATAGTTGCCGCCGCCTCGAGCACCGCGATCGCACCGTTCTTGTCATGCTTCATCTCCTCCATCTCAGCCGGTGGCTTGAGGGAGATGCCGCCCGTATCGAAGCAGACGCCCTTGCCGACCATCGCCAGGCGTCGGCCGAGCGGGTCCTTTGCACCAGGCTTGCCACCTGAGAGCACAACAAGACAGGGCGGATTCTTTGAGCCTTTTCCAACAGCGAGCAACATGCCGGCGCCCATTCGTTGCAACTGTGCTGCCGTGATGATCGTTGCACGGAGACCAACGGCGCGCGCGCGATCGCGGGCCTCTTCCGCAATCCCCAGTGGCGGCATCTCATTCGCCGGATAGTTCGACCAGCGTCGTGTGCGCACCACGCCGCTCGCAATCACCTCGGCGCGGCGAGCACCCTCGCCTGCGGCGGAGAGGTCGGTGCCGCTAGGAACGATGATCTCCAGCACGGTTAGCGGCGCAGGCTGCGCATCGATCACGCTCTTGCCACCGATCCCTTCGTGGAACGACCCGTCGATCACTCCGCGCACAATGAAATCGACCGCGATCACCGCGGCGTCGCTCTGCTTCGCCGCTGCAGCGGAGAGTCCAGCGCCGAACGATGCCCCGCCCTCAGCACGCAGTGCTGGTGCGCTGTTCGTCAGCGCAGCAACGATTCCCGTGGCATCGATGGCGAGTCGGGTGACCTTGCGCCCGGCAAGGCGACGCGTTGCCGCCGATGCCCAGCGCTGCAGCTCCTGCCGTCCGAAATCTGCGCGAGCGCCAGCACCGACCAAGAGGAGATGATCGGCAGGGAGGCGACCGGCGCTGGTGAGGGTGCACCCGTACGGGCTGCCCGTCCCCTCGCCGATCGCGCGGAGGGCAGCGACGTGTCCACCACTCTTGCTGTCAAGCTCCCGAAGATACGGTGCGTCGAGCTGATCACTAAAGACGGGGGCGACAAGGACTCCAGCCTTGGCCGCAGCGCTCTTGGCTGTGATGATGATCCGCATCTGATCCTCCTCGCGCCTGTGACGCCTACTGCTTGCTGATCTTGCGCTTCAGGTAGCCGAGTCGGCCGCCCATGTCCACGGGTGCAAACCCGAGCTCGCGCTCGACCGCATCCGTTGCGCCGATGTTATCCAGTGCCAATTGGCGCAACTGGTCCGTTGCGACAGGGAATGGGAACCGGATGGCCTCGGAGATTCGTGCAACGAGGGTGATCAATGGCACCGGCATTGGAACGATGATGCGGCGCTTGCCAAGTGCACGCGCCACTTCGCGAGTGATCTCGGCGTACGTCCAATAGCGTGGACCACCAAGTTCAAACGAGGCCTTGATGCTCCCCTTCGGCGCGTCAAGGACCTGCACGATCGCGCGAGCCACGTCGCCAACCCAGATCGGCTGGAAGCGACTCTTCCCGTTGCCTGGAACCGGCACCGCGGGCGCTGGAATCTTCACGAGCGCCGCGACGATGTTGAAGAAGCCGTCGCGTTCACCCCAGATCAGGCTTGGCTTGAGGATCGTCCAATCTAGTGTTGAGGCTCGGACAAATCCCTCGCCGCGCGCCTTGGAGCTGGCGTAATGCAGCTCTGGTCGCTCCTGCACGCCGAGTGCCCCGAGATGAATGAAGCGTTTGATCCCCGCCGCTTCCGCTGCCGCGACAACGGTGGCGGTTCCCAACGCGTTCACACGCTCAAGGTCGGCGCCATCGTTCCAGTCACGGGGCAGCGCCACCAGGTGCACCACGGCGTCGCAGCCTGCCATTGCGGCGTCAAGCGACGCGCGATCATTGACGTGTCCGATCCTCGTTTCAAGTTTTCCCGGTGAGGCGGCGACGCGCGCCAGCAGCGCCGTTGCACGCGCATCGCTGCGCACCAGTGCCGTCACGGAGTGGCCGGCGCCGAGGAGTGCTGGAAGAACGTGGCTCCCCACGAAACCCGTTGCGCCCGTGAGAAAGACTCGCGCCATAGAACCTCCCTATTCGCTGCCCAGACCTGATTGGAGTACCGCTCCCCTCTATGATGCACCGATGTTTGGCGCACTGCTCGCGGGGATGATTGCAGGCTATGCAATCGCTGTCCCAGTCGGCGTGATTGCCGTCCTCATCATCGAGACCGGGATGATTGGCGGCCTCCGCCGCGGACTTGCCGCGGGCGCCGGTGCGGCGACCGTGGACCTGCTCTTCTGCTCGCTGGCGCTCGTCGTTGGCGGCCTGCTCAACCAGCTTCTTGCTGTTGCCCTGGTGCCACTCCAGGTTCTGTCGGGTGGGGTTCTGATCTCCATCGGGGTTCGTGGGCTGCTCTCGCTGCGCGGTGGCGGAACGAGCGGCAACGCCGCGACCGACCCACGGGTCCGTGGAGGTGCTCGACAGCTCTATCTGCGCTTCATTGCACTCACCGCCATGAACCCGGCAACGATCCTCTACTTCCTGGCGCTCGCCATCGGCCTGCCTGGTCTCGGCAGCGATCCACTCAACGCCGCCGCCTTCACCGTTGGTGCCGCAGGGGCGAGCCTCTCGTGGCAGCTCCTGTTGGGGGCGATCGGCGCTGCTGCCGGGCGAATCCTTCCCGAGCGCGCCATCACGACAACGCGCATCGTTGGCCAGATGCTGATCATCGGCTTCGGTATGAGCATCGCCGTAACGGCGCTGCGAGCGGTTTCTTAGCCGATCACCACGCTGCGCTCCGCAGCAAGGTCGCTGCGCAACGGACGATCGATGAGAGTTCGAATGCGATAGCGCAGTGCGAGGCCTGCACCATCAAAGACGGGCGGTGCATCACTTGGAATCTCAAACGTGATCGTGCTCCCCTTCGCCAAATCACTCGTAGCCAGTTCAGCTGCAGCGATTCGTACCGGCAGTGACTTGCTCAGATCGGCGTACAGTTCGACGCGCGCACCACGGCCACCTGATGCACTCGGCCAACGCACGTTGACCTTCAGGGCGCTGCCGGGAGTGATCGGTGGGTTCGGTTCGAGATCCATGGTGACCTCGCCCTCAGACCAGGCACCCATCATCGCCGACGGGCCAAGCGCGATGACACCCGATCGCAGCAAGTCTGGATTTTGGGCAACGTTGATCACCGCCGCTACACGTTCGTCTGTTCCTGCGGCGATATCCCACTCCACCTGGAGCGTCCACACCACCATGTAGACCCCGAGATGCACCGAGGGTGGTCCAAGCTTCGGCGCCGGTGCGAGTATGTCGAGGTCGATCTCTTCGTTTGGTGCGAGCGTCGCCGGCACGGCGAGTTCCGTGAGCGGCACCTTGGCGATCTCGGTGGCAAGCACCTCGATCCACGTCGTCGTATGTTCCTGTTCGCCAATCTTCTCCGTATGCGATTGCGTGACTTCGCGGACGAGATGCCCCTTTACCGAGACGCGCGTCGCTCGCGCCTTGATCTCTTTGGTGGCACGAACGCGAAGGCGAGCGCGGATCTCACCACCGACGAGGCTTCCGGGCTTCACCTCGAGAGAGCCCGTGAGCGCACCCGTGCACGGTGTCAGAAGCTCCGCACTCGACAGGAACGCCAGTGGGTGCGTGCCGTCGCGTCCGGCGAGCGCCTCGCCGTTGATGCGATCGAGAGGCGCTGGGAGCGAGCCGGTCTTGCCAGGCTCGCTCGCTCTCCCCGCCACACGCCAGAGGTCGAGGTAGCTGTTAGCCACGAGCAGCTCCGTCTGCCGCAGCCGTAGTCGCAGTTGCGAGGATGCTCGCCATCTCCGCAGCGTCGCGTGCGACCCACGTCGGTCGCTGCGCGACGGGCAGGTCGTCGATCTGGACCGCGCCGACGCCGGCGCCAACGCCCGTCATCAAGAGAATCGATCGACACCCAGCGGCGTTGGCCGCGGCGATGTCGGTCGCTGGCGAGTCGCCAATCATGATCGCCGCACGAATGTCGCTTCCGTCGAGCGCAGCGGCCTGCACCAGGAGGTCGGGTGCTGGCTTTCCGATGGCGATCGCGCGCACTCCGGTTGCAGCCTCGAGCGCCGCTACGGCAGCGCCAGTACCTGGTACCAAGCGACCAGGGTCGGGGTAATTGGCGTCGCGGTTCGGCACAATCAGCGGTGCGCCAGCGCGTACGGCATCCGTGGCAATGGCAAGGTCGTGCCAATCAGCTTCGCGATCGAGACCGACCGTGACCGCGTCGACCCCCCACACAGCGAGTGACTCTGGCCCGTCGAACTCAGCAGTACGGCAGGCGTCGAGCCCCGCGTCGCGCAGTTCGGCAGCGAGCCCTTCGGCCCCATAGACCAAGACATGGCGAAAGCCCTTTTCAACAAGGTGCTGCGCCACGGCCGACGCTGCGGTGACGATGCCGTGCGTCGAGAGCGGTGCGCCACACGCCTCGATGCGTGAGCGATACTCAACGCGGCGCAAGAAGCTGTTGTTGGTGACGTAGATCACGTGGTCGCCGCTGGCCACGCGCTCGGTGAGGAGCGGGCCGACGCCCGGGACCGGTTCACTGCCGCGATAGACAACCCCGTCCAAGTCAACACAAAGGAGCATGAGGCGATGGTAGATCAGGAGCGCATCACCCTTCGCAACGCGACGCGCCTGCTGGTGGACGGCAACAACCTCGTTGGCGGGCGGGACGAGGGGCGTCTCAGCACCCTTCAGGCGACCCTGCGTCGGACCATCGCTCTCGGAGTCGCCATCGAGGTCTTCCGTGATGGGGGTGCTCGTTCCGCCGACGACCAGATCGTCGATGCGATTGGCAGGCCCGATCCTGGTTCGGCGGACCGCATCGTTGTCATTACGGATGATCGGGGGCTCGCCGCACGGTGCACTGCGCTCGGGGCCTCAGTGGTCAGCGCCCGTTTCATCCGCGACGTCATCGGCGACTCGGCACGCACCCCCCTCGCTGGAACAGGCCGACGACCCCCGAGCATCGGAGGGACGGGCCCGCGGCGCACGGCGTTGGAGAGCAACGAGGGTGATGCGGAGCGCCGCTGGCGTCCCGGGCGGGGGGCGACCCAGAAACGTGGTCCCGCAACGCGACCGCCGCGCCCCCGCTAGGATCCATCTATGAGTGAGATTGCTGATCGCATCGCCGAGTTCTTCGCCTGGATCAGCACGCTCGTTCCCGCGGTGGTCACGCCTGATTGGGCTGCGCTGATCGGTCTCCTTCCGCTCTTTGTCGCCCCACTCGTCCTTCTCTGGCTCCTCTCGACGGGCGGCATCTGGACCCTGGTCGGCGCCACCAAGCGCGGTGCGCAGCTAAAGATCGGCGCACCGCTCCCTACACCCGCACCGATTGGCGCCGATGGTCGACCGAACTTCCCCGCCGGTCGCCCGTACGACACCGCCGATGCGACCGTCTATCCAAATGGGAGCACACGCTCACTGCGTGGCGAGCCGCTGCTCATCGCCTGCCCCGGGTGCCTCGCCGTACGCCTGGCGGAGCGCACCATCTGCGATGCGTGTGGCCTTGAGCTGCGAGCCCGCACTCCTATCGCGCTGGAGCGCCCAGCTGGTCCGCCTCCTGGCGGCGCGGCTCGCGCGTAAGTGGCCACCCTCTCGTTCTATCTCGTTGTCGTTGGCACCATTGCGCTCGTCGGAGCATTCGCCCTCTATGTGGTGCACCTCGTCCTCGTAGCGCAGGGTGATCGCGCCGTCACGCCGCGACTTGCGAGTTCTGCAGCTTCCATGCGCGGCAACCTCGCCGAGCAACTCGATGGAGGCGCACCAACCGCCGCAGAATCGTCAAGTCCGATCAGCGGAATTGCAGCGGGACTCGCCGTTGCAGCTACCAGTTCACTTGGTGTCGCGCTCATCGCACGCGCCATCGTTGTAGGACGCGGACCATGGGGGAATCTGTACGAGTTCACCATCTCGTTCGCTTTCGGCATCTGCGCGGCGGCGATCGTCTTCGACAGCAAGCGGCGCTTGCCTGCACTCAGCACGATTGCGTACGGTGTCGCACTCGCGCTCCTCGCCTACGCGACGACACTGCCAAACGCGGTGGTTGACCTAGTGCCTGCGCTGCAGCATCCGGTGTTGCTCACCATCCATGTCGGCATGGCAATGCTCAGCTACGGCATCTTCGCCTTTGCATTTGCCGCGGGCCTCGCCTATCTGCTGCAAGGCGACACCGACCGATTCCGCTGGCTGCCGCCCGCGAAGCGCCTCGACCTCGTCGCCTTTCGCGCCGTCACCGTCGCCTTCCCCCTCTTCGCCGGGATGCTCATCCTCGGATCCATCTGGGCGTCGATCGCCTGGAGTCGCTTCTGGGGATGGGATCCGAAAGAGACGTCGGCCCTTGCCACCTGGCTGATCTACGCGGTCTACCTGCATGCACGAAGCCAGCGCGGCTGGCAGGGTCGGCCCGCCGCCCTCCTCTTGGTCATCGGCTTTGTCGCTGTCCTGCTGACCTACTCAGGGAACCTCTGGTTCACCGGCCTTCACACCTATTCAGGGCTGTAACAACACTCGATTTCCCTCGTCAACCCTCCCCTCCCGGCGCTGGTCGTGCTCAACCCGTGCGGGAGATGTGGTAACAAATCCCAAATGTCGCCAAACCACAACATGTGCGGTAACAGTTGCCTGTAACACCACCATATGTTGTGGTCGGGGGATTGACGAGGCATCACGAGGAGCGTAGGATTCGCCTCCCGCTGCTACACGGCAGGGGCTCTGCGCGCCCAGTCGTTGATTGGGAACAGGGATGGTGGGCCTCACACTTCGAGGCAGAAAAGGGAGAGCGACATGGCGGGATTGGTCGACGCTGCAAGGGCAGCAACGAAGGCAACAAGCGAGAAGGCGACGGCGCAGCCGCTGCCACCGTTGAGCTTCGACGGCAAAGGCACGAAGGGCCTTGCCTGGGATCGACGTTGGACCACCGCAGGCGTTCATCCATACGACGAAATCGCGTGGGAGACCCGCACCGCATCCATCGGCAACGAGAGCGGCAAGAGTGTCTTCGAGCAGAAGGACGTTGAGGTGCCCGCCTCGTGGTCACAGCTCGCCACCAACGTTGTGGTCTCCAAGTATTTCCGTGGCCACATTGGTAGCCCAGAGCGCGAGACGAGCGTTCGCCAACTGATCGGTCGTGTAGCCGGTCAGATTGATGCGTGGGCTGAGCAGCAGCACTACTTCAAGTCCGATGAGGACCGCGCCGCCTTTATTGCCGAGCTAACCCACCTGCTCGTCAACCAGAAGATGGCCTTCAACTCACCAGTCTGGTTCAACGTTGGCGTTGAGAAGCGCCCACAGTGCTCG
>CAINNT010000098.1 GCA_903851225.1 uncultured Chloroflexota bacterium | reverse complement strand
GGCACCATCGAATTCAACCTGACCAACGAGGGGACCATGCCACACGAGTTCCTCGTCGTCCGCAGCGACAAGAACGCCAAGCAGCTTCTGGATGAGGTGAACGCCGAGACGAGCCGCCTCGACGAGGCCACCCTTGATGTCATCGACGAGCAGGCAGAGTGGGAACCGAATACGCCAGGCGCGGTAACCGTCACCCTTGAGCCTGGCAACTATGTGGTGATGTGCAACATCGCCGGTCATTACGCACAGGGCATGTACGCCGATCTTGTAGTCGTAGCGCAGCCGTAAGGGGGAGAGAGAATGGCAACAACTGCAGCCGGAGTGAAGCAGGCGGCACCGTCGGCACTCTATGACTACCTGACGACAACCGACCACAAGAAGATCGGCATCCTCTACACGATCTCGTCATTCATCTTCTTGGCGATCGGTGGCCTGCTGGCGCTCGGCGTTCGGGCAGAGCTCGCGATGCCAGGACTGCAGTTCCTCGACGAGTCGTCGTACAACCAGCTCTTCACCATGCATGCCTCGGTCATGATCTTCTGGGTGATCATTCCGTTCCTGGCAGCATTCGGCAACTACGTTGTTCCGCTCATGATCGGCGCGCCGGACATGGCCTTCCCGCGCATCAACGCTCTCAGCTTCTGGATGGTCCCGTTCTCGGGGCTCGTTGCCGCATCAGGCTTCCTTCTTGGTGGTGCAGCTGATGCTGGCTGGACGGCGTATCCGCCGGTGAGCAACCTCAAGTACAGCCCAGGTCCCGGGATGAACCTGTGGATCGTCGCCGTCATTCTCGTTGGGACCAGCTCCATTCTCGGCGCCGTGAACTTCATGGTCACCGTCTTCCGCATGCGCGCACCGGGTATGACCCTCTTCCGCATGCCGATCCTGGTTTGGACGGTTCTTGTGACGAGCGTGCTCGTCCTCATGGGAACGCCGGTGCTCACCAGCGCACTTGTGATGCTCTTCATCGACCGAAACTTCGGCGGGGCATTCTTCGATCCAACGTTGGGCGGCTCTGCCATCCTGTGGCAGAACATCTTCTGGTTCTATTCGCACCCAGCGGTGTCCAGCATGGTGTTGCCGGGAATGGGCATCATCTCGGAGATCATTCCGGTCTTCAGCCGCAAGCCGCTCTTC
Source organism: uncultured Chloroflexota bacterium (assembly GCA_903851225.1). Taxonomy (GTDB): domain Bacteria; phylum Chloroflexota; class Limnocylindria; order Limnocylindrales; family Limnocylindraceae; genus Limnocylindrus. The sequence continues at coordinate 6,785 of CAINNT010000098.1, read as the reverse complement.
GGCTACAAGGCGTTCGTCTTTGCCACCGCCGGCATCGGCGCCCTCGGGTTCAGCGTGTGGGCACACCACATGTTCACCACAGGGAGCGTCTTCCTGCCGTTCTTCTCGGTGATGACCTTCCTGATCGCAGTGCCAACGGGCGTGAAGTTCTTCAACTGGATCGCGACCATGTGGCGCGGCCAGATCAGCTTCACCACGCCGATGCTCTTCGCGCTCGGCTTCCTCAGCATGTTCCTCATCGGCGGGATCAACGGCGTCTTCAGTGCCTCTGTCCCCGTGGACTATGCGCTGCACGCCACCTACTGGATCGTTGCGCACATTCACTACGTGCTCTTCGGGGGCTCGTTCGTCGCGATCATGGCTGGCTTCTACTTCTACTTCCCGAAGATGACCGGCCGCATGCTCGACGAGGGCCTCGGACGGGTGCACTTCGTTCTGATGATGGTCGGCCTCAACCTCACGTTCTTGCCAATGCATGCACTCGGTCTCGCTGGCATGCCACGTCGCATCGCCGACTATTCGCCAACCGCCGGCTGGAACGATCTCAACCTCGCCGCGACGATTGGCGGCATCCTGGTTGGTGTCTCACTGCTCCCGCTCTTCTGGAACGTGTACGTGAGCCTGCGCAACGGCAAGCGTGCGGGCGACGACCCATGGGAGGCAAACACCCTGGAGTGGGCAACCTCGTCGCCGCCACCAGCATGGAACTTCGACAAGCTGCCGCCGATCACCTCAGAGCGCCCGCTCTTTGACGCGCGGCATGCCGGCGGGGCAGATCACAAATGAGCGAAGGCGCGGTCACTGTCGGCGCGCACGGCGCGGCGCATGGCAAGAAGGGTCTCGGCAATCCCGTTCTCGGGATGCTCCTCTTCATCGTCTCGGAGATCATGTTCTTTGCGGGACTCTTCGCCGCCTACTTCAACCTGCGAACTGCAACGGGGGTCTGGCCACCTGAGGGGAATCCCGCGTTTGAACTGCACAGTGAGGCGCTCTTCCCCGGGATCATGACCGCCCTGCTCGTGCTCAGCTCCGTCACCTGCCAGTTCGCCGTGTGGCGCATTCGCAAGGGTGACCGCCAAGGGATGAATCGCGCGTTGGCGATGACCGTGGCGCTCGGCGTGATCTTCCTCATCGGCCAGGTGTACGACTACACGCAACTTGGCTTCGGCATCTCCGACGGCGTGTTCGGCAGCACCTTCTATGTGCTCACCGGATTCCACGGCGCACACGTGCTTGGCGGCGTGCTGATGCTGGCGGTCTGCCTGTATCGCGGTGGCCTTGGCCAGTTCTCGGCCGAGCATCACGACATGGTCGAGGCGACCTCGATCTATTGGCACTTCGTCGACGTTGTCTGGATCCTGCTCTTCGCGTTGCTCTACTTCATCTAGAACACGCCAGGAGGCTACACAGCCGATGCCTGAGATCAGCGAGGGTGATCGGCGTCGTTGGCTTGATGCCGAATATTCACCGAGCCGAACGGCTCGCGATGCCGTAGGGAGCATGCAAGCGGGGCGCGTGAAAGCGTCCGAGGCTCGAGAACACTTCAGTGCCCACGGGGTGTATCGGAACCTCTCGTACGGATTGAAGCCTGCGAATCGCATCGAGCTCTTCGGATCTGGCGAACCGGCACTGCCAGCGTTTGTGATGTTCCATGGTGGATGGTGGCAAGAGGGCACCATCGACGATGGCGCACGGTACGCACGAGCCGTTTCGGATCTCGGCGCAAATCATGTGGCAGTGGGTTACTCACTTGCCCCTGAGGCAACACTTTCGGAGATCGTTGATGAGGCCGCATCGGCAGTACGGTACGTGGTGGACCACGCGACCGAACTCGGCTGTGATCCCAATCGGATCTTCGTTGGCGGGCATTCTGCCGGTGCCCACCTGACGGCAGCGCTGGTCACCGACATCGCTCCCGCGAACGTTCGCGAGAGCGTTGCCGGGCTCCTCCTCATTGGTGGCGCATTTGACCTTCGCCCCATCTCAGAGAGCTATGTCAACGATGTGGTTCGCATGACGACCAGCGATGCCCAGAGGCTCTCGCCGCACTACCGTCCGCCTGCGCGAAATATTCCGGTCACCCTTCGCGTAGGCGAGCTTGAGCCATCGGAGTTTCATCGACAGTCGGCGGAACTGGCTGATCGATGGTCCGGCGCAACGCAGGTGAACCTGGCCGTCGTGCCGGGCCGTGACCATTTCGATCTCCTCAACGAGTTGGACACGCCGGGCGGCTCGCTTCAACGAGATCTCGCGGACCTACTCGCCGCGGCCCGTTCATGAGACCATAGTCTCATGACCAACGAGACACCTTCAGCGGCGGAGTTGGACGCGGCGGACCCCCTCGCACCGGTTCGCAGCCGATTCTCGCTCCCCGAGGGTGTGATCTATCTCGACGGCAACTCTCTCGGCGCCCTTCCGGTTGGCCTTGCGGAGCGACTCGACCAAGTCATACGGCACGAGTGGGGCAACCGACTCATACGCAGCTGGAACGAGGCGAATTGGTATGAGCTTCCTCGGCATGTTGGTGATCGAATTGCGCCACTCCTCGGCGTTGGAGCCGGCGAGGTCGTCGTCGGCGACTCAACCTCTGTTTCACTCTTTCGGGTGCTCGCCGCAGCGGTGCGCCTGCGACCCGATCGTCAGATAGTTGTCACCGAACGAGGGAACTTTCCAACTGATCTCTACATTCTTGAGGGCCTACGTCAACTCATGCCCGACCTAGAGATTCGATTTTGGAACGAGGGTGAATCCCCGGAAGATTCATTGCGCGGCGCCGGGGTGTTGATGTTGACGCACGTTGACTATCGAACGGGACGCATTCGAGACATGCGTGGGCTGAGTACCGCAGCGCATGAAGCTGGCGCGCTGACCGTCTGGGACCTCTCGCACTCCACGGGAATCCTAGATCTTGATATCGATCGTGACGGCGCGGACTTCGCCATCGGTTGCGGCTACAAATACCTCAATGGCGGCCCAGGCGCGCCATCGTTTACCTGGGTTTCGCCAGAGCTGGTCAAGGTTGCCGAACAGCCGCTCTCTGGCTGGTTCGGGCACAAGGACCCCTTTGCGTTTGTGCCCGATTTCGAGGCCGCGTCCGGTATCCAGCGATTCTTGACCGGGACGCAGCAAGTGCTCAGCCTCGCCGCACTTGACGAAGCGCTCAACGTTTGGGAAGGCGTTTCCATGCGCGAGGTACGGAAGAAGTCCGTGATGCAAACGGAGCGATTCATCGCGGGAGTCGAGCGATCTTGTAGCGGGTACGGCCTCGCCTTGCTCTCGCCTCGTGCCAGCGGGGAGCGTGGAGGGCAAGTCTCCTTCACCCACGACGAGGGGTATCGCATCATGCAGGCGCTGATCAGTCGCGGTGTCATCGGAGATTTTCGTGCTCCGAACATTCTTCGATTCGGCTTCTCGCCCCTCTATGTGAGTTTCGCCGACATCGATCGTGCGGTGGAGATCCTGGCCGAGATCCTGCGCACGGAGACCTGGCGACAGCCACAGTTCGCCGCAAAGCGAACTGTCACCTGACGCGCTTCGCTACATTCGGTCGCGAATCGCCCAGAGGTCGGGGAAGAGAGATCGGCGGAGGCTCGCCGCCAGGTACTCAACGCCAGTAGACCCACCGGTCCCAGACTTTCGTCCAATGGTTCGCTCGACCATCTTTACGTGGCGGTAGCGCCACTCCTGTACTCCTTCGTCTATATCCACGAGCTGCTCCAGAAGATTTGCCTCTTCACCACCCTCCCGGTAGATACCGAGGAGTGTCTCTTGGACAGCGCCACTCTCTTCATACGGCTGTGAGACATCTCGGTTGAGCACAGCATCCGGAATCTCATAGCCCCGCGCAGCGAGCCACCGAAGTGTCGTATCCCAAAGGCTGGGACTTCGCATCGTGACGTGAATTTTTTCGCGGGCTGCCTGGTCTGGCAAGAGGTCGGCCAACCGAGGATTGCGCACTCCGAGAAGCGCCTCGAGCTCGCGAAACTGTGCCGACTCAAAGCCGCTCGAAGTTGCAAGTCGACTGCGGAATGCCGCAAACTCGAGCGGGGTGAGCGTCTCGAGGATATCTACCTGCGCAACCGCAATCTTCAGGATGTGACGAACCCGGCTCAGCCGGTGTGCCGCCCGAGAGATCTCATCTCGCTCAAGGGCGCTCATGGCGCCACGAAGCTCGTGCATGATCTGCTTGAACCACAGCTCATAGGTTTGGTGGATCGTGATGAAGAGCAGCTCGTCGTGCTCATCAGATCGCGGACGCTGCAGGGCGAGCAGCTCGTCTAACGCCAGGTATCCCGCGTAGGTGAGGCCGGCAGCGGCGCTCTCTCTGTTGTCGTTGCTCATCGTCGTATCGTACGCCTCCAGGAGAGAAAACGAACCCCCCTCCGCGCTGGAGGGGGGTTCGCCATTGAGGTTCTGTGCGAGCCGATCAGGCGGGCATGAACACCCCGGTCCAAACCTGCCATGCGAGCAGCGTCTTCGCGACGAGCGAAAGGATCATGTAGCTGCGTTCACCGTGAAGGTAGTCAACCCACTTTCCAACCTTCAAGCGCTGCAACACCATGTTCACTGCAAAGATGTTGAAGCTGATGAAGAGGCTTACATAGATCGCAATGAGCACTGGCTTGAACTCTTCGAGGCTGCGACCGTTCGGCCCAACGCCCGTAGGCCAGTTAGCCAGCGAAAGGCCAACCGAGGTGAAGAGCGCGAGCCATGGTGCGATGCCGGCGATGCAGCCAAAGATGTAGTGGCTCCACTGCACGTTCTTGCGGCCGATGTTCGCCTCTTCCATCGACCAACCGAAGAGGTTCATGGAGGCGTTGCACACGGCGATCGCGATCAGCGCGCCAGCGTCGGTGACGAAGCTGAGCGACGCGATGCCGAGAATCATGAGCGTCGAGCTCAATGCGTACTCAGCCCAGCGCATCGGGTTGAACTCGCGCGCAAGCCACCCTTCGTAGCGCTTGCGGAGCGGGAAGGCAACCAGGAAGTGCGCGAGTGCCGAGAGGAGGAAGAATGCGGCGACCAGATACGCAAGGGGGAAGCTGATCAACAGCTCCTTCGCCGACTCCAGTCCGGCGAACTGGCCGTCGACGATCTTGGATACTGGATACGTGCCCTCGAATCGCACGAGCGCGTCGGTTGGGCTGATCCACCAAATGATGGCTGCCTGGATGCCGTGCAGGACGACCAGCGCACGGTTCCAGTTGAAGAGCTGCTTCGCTCGGGCGGCCGGAATGGCGGCAAACGTTGTTGCTACCCCGGTGCTTACGGCGGCCGCGCCCTTTGGCGCGGACTTCTTGGCTGTTGCCATGAAGGTTCCTCCCTAATCGTTTTTGCAGACTGGACTTCAGCCTGGTAGTTCTCAGGGTAGCGGCGCGGTTGCAAGTTGCTCAAATCGTGCGTGATTCCAGCTGCACGGTTGCGGATTCCGAGCACAACCGTGCGTGGCGTGGGGAGTCAGGCGCGGGCGGTCGGTCGATGTGGTCGGGCTATGAGGCAGCGCCCTGCTGCGTGCGTGTTAGCGGTTTCGTTCGCTTCGAACGAAGAGGAACGTGCCAATCGAGAGCATCACGACAGTGGCTACCGAAATGACCACCACCGTCCACGTGGGGTCGGCGAGCACAGCCGGGTCTGGATAGCCGTAGTAGGCGCCGCGAATCAAGTCGACGGCGTATCGGAGCGGCGCGATGTGGCTGACGATGTCGAGGTACCACGGCAGGTTGCGGATTGGGTTGAACGCACCGGCGAGGAAGAACTGCGGCAGGAAGATGAATGGGAAGAGCAGGTTTGCCGAGCGCTGGTTCGGCAACACGCTCACGATCAGTGCCCCGAACGCGGCACCGAAGATAGCCACCAAGATCAGCGCAGGGATGATCGCGAATACCTGCGCCAGCGTGAGCGGGATGCCGAGGATGACGCCGAAGGCCATAACGGTAAATGCCTGCGGGAAGGCGACGAGGGACTCGCCAAGGATCTTGCCGGCGAGGATGGTGCGGCGACCGATCGGCGCGACGAAGATCTCCTGGCTGAAATCGTTCTCGCGATCTTCGAGAATAGAGACGAGGCCGAGCGCCGACGACTGCCAGACCCCCTGCGCAAGCTGTCCTGCAAAGATGAATGGGAGCAGGTCTATGCCGGGGGACTCGAAGTTTGAGGCGAACGCCCCGCCGAGCACCCCGATAAAGAGCGCAGGGAAGACGAGGCCGCCGACGAGGCGGATTGGGTCACGTAGAAGCTTGGTGACATCGCGTGCGGCGATTGCCGCTGCGGCTGCCGCTTCGCGGCGAAGGCTGAATCGCGAGGCTGCGCTGTAGGTGGTCGGCGCGCTCATCGGCGGAAGCTCCGTCGCGGCGCATCGTCGAGTGGCGACTCTTCGCGATCGTCGGCGGTGGCGGCAACGATCTTCAGATAGGCATCTTCCAGGCTCGGACTGCGAACTTCAAATCGCGTGAGTGGCATCTTCAAGTCGCGAAGGAGTGCGTGCGCCGTCTCGGCGCCCTTCACCTCGACGGCAAATCCGGCAGAGATGACCTGCGGGGTGTGACCGAGGCGCTCGATCTCAGCCCCAAGCGCGACGCGGTCCGCGGCTTCCAGCTCAATGCGGGTTACGCCGGTGCCAACGCGCAGTTCGGCCGGAGTTCCGTTGGCCACGATCTTGCCGCGGTCGATGATGCAGACCTGATCGGCGATCTCTACCTCGTCGAGGTAGTGCGTGGTGAGCACCATCGTGGTTCCCTCGCTGCGCCGAATCGCATCGAGATAGCCGGCGACCGAGCGGCGTGACT